>JBCCHD010000010.1 GCA_039028935.1 Pseudomonadota bacterium
ATACGAACGGGCTAGTCCGTCGACCAGGTTATCGAACAGCTCTTCAAGGGACGCACTTTCAAGAAGCCGCAGTTCACGGGCCTGCGCGCGGCGCAAAATCGTCTCGTTCTTGCCGGCTTCCGCCACAAGATCGGCCATGCGTTTCCGAATTGCGGTTTGATCAGAATCCATCGTGCTCCACAGACTGCCGGTAACGTTGTGACAGCGTGTTGACGTTATGCAAAATTCGCGCGCTTCAGCACCTTCACAATAGACCTCAATCACACAAAACGCCAACTCCATCATGGTCGCCGTGCTTGTGTTTTCGCACACTGGATGAATGACAACACCGTTCTCAACACTCGACACCTCGGGCCAGGTGCCGGTTTTAGCGGATTCCGCGATATGTCGCCCGCCACTTGCTTTGGTCATGAGCGCCTGTGCGGATCGTCGTGCCACGCTATGTGCTTACGTCTGTTCGGATCGTCACACAATCGATTCGCTAAGTTCGCTCGAACAGCTTCGCCAAGAGGAACGCAACGTCAGCATTTTGATTATGGAACTTGAGCTCGTCGATGCCGATGGCATCGAGGTGATTCGTTACCTTGGTCAACAAATTTCACCACCCGAGTTGATCATCATCAGTGACATGGATGCGCGGGTTGTTGCCGCCGCCACCCGTTTGGCACAGGCCAAGGGCCTGATCGTGCGTGGCACGCTGCCACGGCAACCAACGGCCGAAGCACTCAACAACGCGATGCGGGATATGCACAGTATCGGCCACGCGGATCGGCGCTCGCCGATCGTGATGACCGACCACCATCACTTGCGTCGCGGTTTGGCGAACGACGAGTTTGTGGTGTTTTTCCAGCCCAAGATCAACGTCGAGACGCTCGAGCTGGTGAGCGTCGAATCACTGGTGCGCTGGCGCCACCCCGAGTACGGCATGCTCGGACCTAATTCATTCGTGGATTTGGCCGAACGCACCGGACTGATCGTGCCGTTAACCGACGCGATTATTGAAAACGCGTTTTGCCACGCGGGCCACTGGCAAGAAAGCGGCGTGCCGCTCAAGGTCGCTATTAATGTCTCCGTGGCGTCATTGGCCGACTTGACGTTACCCGACCAGCTCTTTGCCAGCGCTCAAAAATTTGCGCTGCCGCCCGACAGTATCGTTATCGAAATCACCGAAAGCTGGGTGGAACAAAACGCGATCGACGCGCTGGACATCCTCACTCGGCTGCGCATGAAGGGCTTTAATTTGTCGATCGATGATTTCGGAACGGGCTATTCGACCATGCTCAAACTCAAGCAGATTCCGTTCAGCGAACTCAAGCTCGACCAGTCGATTATTCGTGGCGCGGCCAACGACGCCGATGCCCGCACGATAGTGGAAACCAGCATCGATCTTGGTCATCGCTTGGGTCTGCACTTGGTTGCCGAGGGCATTGAACGGCAGGACGATTGGGACTTGATTTCCGAGCTCGGCTGCAATGAGGGTCAAGGTTACTTTATCGCCCGCCCCATGACCGCGGCGGAACTCCCGGACTGGCGCAGTCACTGGAATCGCAGCCTGGGTATCGCCGAGTGATCGAGAATCGGCGCACACCCAATCGCTCACCAGGGCGATTGGTCGCACGGCTACCAGCGACACCATGCTCACCGGGTGGTCACCCTTGTATGGGAATCGTGGAATGACTCGGCCACGCGTACTCATTATTGATGACGATCCCGATCTGTCCGCGTTTATGCACGCGGTTGTGTCGGACATGGGGGGCGACGCGCTGGTGTGTGACGACCCCGCTCAGTTGGACCGCGTCTGGCGCGACGATCTAAGCGTCATTCTGCTCGACATCGTGATGCCCAATATGGACGGTATTGAAGTGCTTCGCCTGTTGGCCGAGCGTCGTTGCCGGGCGGGAGTAATTATTGTCAGCGGCAGTGATAACAAGATATTAAACGCCGCCGAACAACTCGCCCATGATCGCGAATTGAACATTGTCGGCAGCCTGAAAAAACCGTTCGTACCTGAAAACCTCGTGGCGCTGTTGGCCAAAGCGCGTCTGAGCGCCACGCGTCGACGCCTGCACCGCCACCCACTGGACAACACCGAAGCACGCATCCCAGGCCACGACGAACTGGTCGTGATGTTTCAGCCGAAGATCGATCTGGAGACCATGGACTTTACCAGCGTTGAGGCGTTGGTCCGATGGCAGCATCCAACGAAAGGCCTGCTGGCACCGGGGTTCTTTATTCCAGCAGCAGAAGAAAGCGGTCAAATCGACGCCCTGACCGATCGCATAATCCGCCGGACTCTTGAACAGTGCAATCAATGGATGAAGCAAGATCTGATTGTGAACACATCGATCAACATCTCGACGCGCACGCTCGGCGATGTCACGTTCCCTGATCGATTGGAAGATCTGGTCACGTGCTACCGCATTTCGCCAGCACAGATCACCCTTGAAATTACCGAGTCGTGGTTGAGCAGCGATCCGACCAACTGCTTAGATTCCCTTACACGACTCTCGCTCAAGGGCTTTCGGCTCTCGATCGACGACTTCGGCACAGGCTACTCCTCCATTTCGCAGCTCTCGCGCATTCCGTTCAGTGAACTGAAAATCGATCGATCGTTCATCAAACACGCGCCGGTTAATGGGCAAGCACGACGGATTCTCGAGTCGAGCGTTGAACTTGGCCATCATCTGGATATGAAAGTGATCGCCGAAGGCGTGGAAACGCAAGAACAGTGGAATGCGGTCAAAGCAGCGCGCTGCGATGAGTGTCAGGGCTTTTTCATCGCTCGACCGTTGCCGGCCGGCAGCACTCCGGCCTGGCTGGCGCGATGGCGAAACATGCAGCAAGCCGGTCGTACGCACGCCCCGGCCTGATCACGCCTAACCATCGCGAACGCCGGAATTCGACGAGGCCGACACTCACTGGATGACCGCACACCCTATCCCGCGCCTGGGGCAGGGCGACACACAGCGTTAGGCCGCGCCGCAACGCGCGCCGCCGAAGGTGTACAACGTTGGTCGTGTGGCCGACACGCACGACTCAGACGGATGGACACCCGAGCGCTAGGTTGGCTGCCCGCCAAACACGCACAACACGCAGGCATTGCCGTTTAAGCCAGCAAAAATGTGAACCCGGCCGTATTTCTGCAGCGACTTTGGGCTAGAATGACGGCAGTATGCGATGCGCGCCACCACACGTTCGTCGTCCGATTCAGATTTGTCCGGAGATTTCGATGACAGACAACAAAGGTCGTCGCAGCACCGACCGCGCTAATTCACAAACAACCATCATCGGTGAAGGCGTACACGTCGCCGGCACCATTTCCGGCACTGGCAGCTTTGTCGTTTGCGGTGTGGTCGAAAGCGATTGCGATCTGGACGGCCCGGTTACGCTCGCCAAAGAAGGCCAGTGGAAGGGCACGATTCGCGCGTCGGAGGTTGTCATCGCCGGACAAGTTGAAGGTGACGTACGCACCGACGGCATGATCGAAGTGGCCTCGACCGCGCATGTGCGGGGCAGCCTCATCGGCCGTAAAATCGCGGTCGACGAAGGCGCTGTTATCGAAGGCGAGATGCAAATGATCACCAACCCCGATGTTGTCAAGATCAAGGAAAACGCCTAGTCGCACGACCGCACGCTTCGCGGTAACGCGAGCGCACACGCACCCAACTCGCCACCCACCCCATCGCTTAGCCATCCGCGCGGCGCGGTGTGGCCGTGCTTGGCAAACCAGTCCAGCGCTGCAGCGAGACTGAGAGCGTCGGGAACGGCCGCCCATTAAACACTGACCCTCCTATTTCCATCGATTGCCTAAACTGTATCGACTAACGGCGGGCGGTTTCAATCGACACGGCTAGGCCCTATCATGATCGCTTTTAGCCGGAAGCCAACCCGATGACCTACGGTGCACCCGACGCCGATTTTTACCCACCCGCGCTGCTTCGTCACGCCCATGCCCAGTCCGTGTTGGCCAGCCTGAAAATTCGCCTGCCATTTATACATCACCGCGCCGGGGACATGATGGCCGCCTCGACCTACACGGTCATAGAAGGAGATGATGGCGTGCGACTCAGTGGGCTTTACACACCCGCAGCTGACGGAGCGCCGCTTGTGGTGCTGATTCACGGCTGGGAGGGCAGCGCGTCGTCGCAGTATATTTTGTCGTGTGCCGCGCATCTTTGGCGGCGAGGCTATGCCATCTTTCGACTCCAGCTCCGTGACCACGGCGACAGCCACCATCTCAATCCCGAGGTGTTCCACTCGTGCCGACTCGATGAGACGGCCGAATCGGTGCGGCAGATCGCCCAGCGGTATGCGCCGCCCCAACTCTTTCTCGGCGGTTTTAGCCTGGGCGGAAACTTTTCTTTGCGCATCGCCGCCGTGGCAGAAACGATCGGACTCTCGCTCGATGGCGTGTGCGCCGTATCGCCCGTAATCGACCCGTCCCCGACGCTCAGACATATGCAGAACGGCCCGGCTATTTATCGCTACTACTTCATGCGCAAATGGCGTCGCTCGCTACGCACCAAACACAACCACTTCCCCGACGCCTTTGATATGTCGGTGCTGGACACGCACCGTGAACTGCTGCCCCTGACCAAGGTGCTGGTCGAAACAGTCGGCGGCTTTGACACCGTCGAGGACTACTTTGACGGTTACAGTGTTCGCGGTGATCGACTCTCGACCGTTACCGCGCCCACGGCTATCTTGTCAGCGATTGACGATCCGATCGTGCCCGATGAACCACTCGCCGCGTTACCACCTCAGCCGAATATCCGCGTTGAGCGCCGCAAGCACGGCGGTCACTGCGGGTTTTTGTTTAATCTTCATCGAGAGAGCTACGCGGATCATTTTATGCTCGATTGGTTTGAGCAGCATCGACGTTCAACGAGTCACGCCTGACAGACCTCGATTAATCAACGGTCGCAATAGATAGCATTGCGAAAAGTGTGGAATTTCTCTGCACCGGAACGCCGGTCAAAATTCATTCACATGCTAGGCTTCTGATACACACATCGCTCAGGACAGCCGCCATGTTCACGCTCTACGACTATCTGCCTTCCGGTAACGGCTACAAAGTAAGGCTCGCGCTCTCCCAACTCGAAAAGCCGTTTCGCTATGTCGACATGGATATCATGCAAGGAGCCACGCGCACGCCCGACTTTCTTGAAAAAAACCCAAACGGTCGCATACCCACACTCGAGTATGCCCCAGGGCAGTTTCTGTTTGAGTCCAACGCGATCCTGTATTATTTGGCAGACAATTCCGACTTGCTACCCACCTCGAGACGCGAGCGCGCGGAGGTTCTCCAATGGCTCTTCTTTGAACAATACAGCCATGAGCCCTTTATCGCCGTATCGCGCTTTATCCTGATGCATGGCGGCGGCGACGCGGCGGCACAAGACCGACTGCAAAGTAAACGCGAGGGCGGACTGGCGGCGTTGAACATCATGAACAATCATCTCGAGCATCATGATTTTTTTGTTGGTGATCGCTACTCCATTGCCGACATTGGTCTTTATGCGTACACCCATGTTGCACCCGAAGGCGGCTTTGATCTCTCCGACTATACGGCACTGAACGCGTGGCTAGAGCGCGTGGCCAGTCAACCACGTCACTGCCTGATTACCGACACTTTCGACTAGGCAAATCCGATCGGCCCAATTGCTGCGGCGCTCGCCGTGGACCGACCTTGCGCAAACCTCATCGGCGAGCAGTCGATGGACGCATTCGAGCGTGGATTGACGCGCTCGGTGTAAACTGGGCCCAACGCACTCATGCGCTCTCACCGAGGCGCCCAGTGAACCGAGTGCGGGTTTGAGGATCAAACATCAGCATGAAGGTCTCCACGCTACTGATCAATGTACTGGTCGCTGCGCTACTCTTTGGCGCCGGCGTTGCCACCGGTTGGTGGGCGGCTTCGCAGCCCGCGTCACCTGAGGCCACGCCAGCCCCGGTTGCAGCCGCACCCGTCTTGGCGCAACCAACCACACCCGAGGCCAACACTCTATGGCTCACCGTCGAGTTTGACGGTGGCTCTAGCCTCGTACCGGCCGCGCGGGTTGAAGGACTGTTACTCGCCTCGCTAATGAGTGTGTATCCCACCAATGCCGTGTATTTCGTCGATAACAACGGCGAACGCCAATTCCCAAAGGTAGTGGCGTTCGATGCGCAGTCTCAGCTCGTGGCATTGAGCGATCCTCGATTGGCCGCCGGTAATGAGCCGACTGGCTTTCGATTAAGCGCGGATACCGGCTCCTTGTACATCGGTCGCGATGTAACGCTCGAACTGCCCGACCGGCAACTGCCTGGCCAAATCGAGTCGGCGCTGCAAATCGCGGAAAACGGCCGAGAGTACTATCAAGTCACATTTGACAGCAGCGTCAGTCGACGCGGCGGCGCACTGGCTCAAGGCGACGAGCTAATTGGTTTTGTGGTGACATCGCGCCATGCAACCCTCCCTTGGATGCATGTGTCCGGGGACCTGTACAGCGCCATCGACGCGGCCTCGCTGCGCGCCTTTTTGCAGAATGATCGACAAGCGCCGCAATCACCCCGCGATTTTACGTCGCGGTTTGCTCAATCGCCGGGTGGCCTTCGTCATGAAATTGGCCTACTCGCGACGCGTCAACAGTGGGGAGAGGTTTACGCGCGCCTCCAGCGATTGAGCAGCGGCGGCAATCTCACCGCCACCGAGCGCCAAGCGCTCACGCTGTCGGCGTATTACTACGGCCACCAACTTGCCGCCGCGGGTGAAGGCTCCGCGGCGCTGACACTGGTGCAATCCATGCAGAATCAATATCCCGATGCGCAGCCCTGGTGTGTGTTGCGCCTGCAAGCGCACGTGGTTGAACAGGACTGGCCATCGGTGGTTGAACAGGCGACCGCTTGCCTTAATCGACCGACCGGCACGCGGCCACATGACACCCCCCGCTTGGCCACGTCGATGCGTGACACCCTACGTTCGCTCGATTCGCGTGAGGCCATTATTCGCGCGGCCCACCAAGCCGCCATGACGTTTGCCAGCGACACACGCATGTCCCCCGCGGCGCAATCAGACGTGCTGCTCGCCGCGCTCGATCTGGCCGAGCAAGCCTCACTGTATCGGCGACTGGGTGACATCGAGTATGAGTCGGGGCGCTATGCGGCGGCGCAGAGTTACTACAACGCGGCAATCCGTCTTGATCCCTCGATTGCCGCTACGTTGGGCAACCGGCTGCGAAACAGCACTCAACGAGCCGACAGCGCACCGGCCAGTGAAGTGCCGTTCGTGCCGAGTGGGGGCGGAATTGTCGTGACCGCCCAGCTCAATAATAGCCCCCAGTCATTTCGCTTTTTGGTCGACACGGGTGCGACCTACACCGCGCTGTCGCGGGGCACATTGCTGCGTCTTGGGTTAGGACATCGGCTTAATGACGCTTCCGATATTGTGCAACTCGAGTCGGCCAACGGCACGCTGTATGCCCAGCGCATGCACCTCAATTCGATTCAGCTTGGCTCTGCGAGCGTAAGCGATGTGCCCGTCGTGATACTGGAGAACTTTGAAGGATTTGATGGCTTACTCGGGCTGTCGTTTCTTCGACATTTTGATGTCAGCATCGATCAAGACAGCAACCGATTAATTTTAGTGCAGCGCTAATCGTCAACTCACACAGGCAGCGCGCACTGCATACCCCACAGACGTGTGACGCGCTTGCCATCAATGAACCGACGACTTGACCGTAGAGACAATTAAAAAAACGGCGAGCCGAGGCTCGCCGTGGTTTGCGATCTTAGCGATCCATCGTTAGGGACCCACAACGCCACTGGGTCCAGGCGGCAGAAGATAAAAGTCTCTGAGCACGACCAGGTCAATGAAGTTCACCACTCCATCACCGTTGGCATCCGTTTCAAGCACGCCGCTCACGCCGAAATCATTGGAGAACAGACTTAAGTCGAGGAAGTTGGTGATGTTGTCATTATTGAAGTCCGTATCGCAGGCGTTACCATACCCATCGCCGTCAACATCGAGCTGACTGGCATTCGAAATCTGGGTGCAGTTGTCCTGATCATCCAATACGCCATCTCCGTCGGTATCGACCGCGGTCACACACTGTGCTCCTGCGGCACGAACCTCAACATCGTCAACATAGAATCCATCGCGTGTTACGGTGACATCGGTAGTTAGTCGAAAACGCACCTGCGCTGTGCTGCTGCCCGCCACCGATGAGATATCGAACGATTGAGTACTCCAACCCGTACCGTCCGACTCGTCTGAGCTACTGATCGGACTCCAGTTCGCGCCATCGGCACTCACTTCGACAACACAGAAGTCGTACGTCGCCTCAGTCAAACAACGTTGGGCAAAAGACAGTTCCGCGGATGTGACGCCACTCAAGTCGATCGACGGCGACGTCAGCGAGACATCCTGATTGTTTCCATAGTTGCCGGCGGGACTGTCCGTCCAGGAGAACGTTGGACTGTTTGACGAACTGGTCGTACGCGCCCATGAACCCGTGGTGGTCCAAGCGACGTCGGTCGTTTCCATGTCATCCGCGAATACCGCGCAGAAGGGGAACAGGCTGATGTTCGCCGTCGTAGTTTGTCCATTGCTGGCGCTCACACCGGAAACCGTCGTGCCACCATAGTCGTTGGAGGACGGTGTCACCGTGAGCGTATAGTCCCCCGCAAAGACAAACAGTTCATAGGCACCGGTGGCAGGGTCGGTCGTTGTTGAAAACGCGCCCGCTGCCACCGTTGCAGCAATACCTGCGCCCGTGTCCGCGGCGGTCACGGTGCCGGCAATCACCGGTGACGTCGATGGATCGATCACGTACAGAAACTGCGCTGTCACCACGCCGGTGTTGGCCGCCGCATCCGTGCCCGTCACATACACAATATGTTCACCGTTGGGTAACCCAGAGGTGTCAATCACCCCTTCCACCGCTTCGGTCACGCTATTAAACGCGCCATCGGTAGCCACCAACGGAATCGCGACAGCTCCCGCCTCCCAAGGAGGTGTGTTGAGATAGGCGGCCGCCGACGCGATGGCCTGTGTCGGCTCTGCGCCGTTGTTGTTTTCGTACCTCGCGTCGCTCACGCTCGCCGTCAGCGTGGCCTGAACGCCGGGCATCACAGTGTTATTGGCAAAGGCCAACCCGGTGACATCGGGTCCCGCCGGAAGCTGATACGGGGCCCGCACGGTTTTGGCTGCGTAAATTAATGACTCAAGATTGTCTGGAAAGATGGTGCTTTCAAAGGTACCGCACGCCTGAAAGAACGCGGTGCCCAGCTCGTATGTGTAGGCGGCCAGGCCAAGATCGCCGTAGGCGAAGTCATCGGTAGTCCCGTCGGTGATGTAAAGCTCTGTCGCCTGCTGCGGTTCGTAACCGTTGAAGAAGGCCAATTTGCGCGCCAGCGTGCGCAACCCAACTTGGTTGGGGGCGGGGCTAAACGTATTGCCCCAGGGATACAGCACTAGCTGACTGAAACTGTGAATATCCAGAAACACACCGGTCGCGTCGATGGGCGCCGCGTCGGTGATTGCCGGGCCGCGCTGGTCTGGGAAGATTGAGCGGACATATTCCTGTACGGCATCAACCTCCGGCTCAGACGCCGGTGACGATCCACGATACGTCAGGTTACACTGATTACCGCTCGAACCGCCGCAGCAGGCCCAGCCAAACTCAAAGTTTCGGTTAAGATCGGCGCCGCGCGAGGTACTGGTGGGACTGCAATAATCACCGTTGGTGTTTTTACGCCAAGACAGGCCGGTCTGAGCCTGCACGCGACCATCGGGGTTTCCGTGCAGCAACAGATGCACCTCATGGTGATCCAGAATCCATCGGGCGTCGGCATCGGTCGCGTAATTGTTGAGCAGGTATTCACCGAACCGAGTGTTGAGTTCGGCGGTGGTGTATTCACGCGCATGAATCGCGCTCATCGCAAAGAGCTTGGGCTTGTCACCCGTCAGGTTTTTATTGGTGAGCTTGAGCACATACAGATCGTGTCCAGTCTGACCGTCGGTTTTCTCCCAGCTATCGCCAATGTCGACCCATTCGGCAAGATCCGGGTAATCAATAACCAACTGTTCGGCGGTTGCGTAGGTTTCATCGACCGTGCGATAGCATTCAAATCCATCGATACCGGCGCGTTGATTCGGCAATCGATCGTACGAAAGCGCGTTGGACAACGTCCGCTGCATGTCGAGCTCAAGCCGAAAACCGTCCTTAATCAGTTCCACTTCGTCGAACTGACTGATTTCGACCACGGCGTAAGATTTGTTTTTGTCGACCTGCCAAATAGGCGTTCGATCCGCTAGGGATTGAAGCATGGTTTGGTTATCGTAGTACGCCCGCACGACAACACGCTCGCGATCTTTACTAAACCAGGCATTGTTGGTGTCGCTGGCAAACGCAACGGTTGTCAATGACAGCGCCATCGCAATCAGAACAGTACGCATAAGAGTTCCCCAAGAGACTCGCGCTACAGCGAGTTCATCACAATCATCTTGTCGATGCACATCCGCTAGCGCGACAACGCAAGTGGATGATGCACAGCTGTTTTTTTTTCTTTGCTCAGGGTAGTGGGAATACGCTAGGGACACAAGCCAATCTTTTAATTGACATAATGGTTTGGCGCGAATTCGCATCTATCGATAAAAATCCACCCACTCGATGCGTAAGTCGCGAACCGGCTGGGCCAGCGCGTTTGGCCAAATAATCAAACGAACGGTGTCGAGCCGGTTATGTGATTCTGAATTATCCATATACAGCACCTTTGTCGACGGCGGTGAGCGTAAGAGCCCTTCCTCGGTGACCGACAGTGAATGCGTCTCTGTGCCATGATGCACCGCAAAGTGCTCGAGACCGGCCAACGACAGGTCAATATAAATCGCGTCCGGCCACGATCCGTCATGTTGAATGCGCAACGTGCCGATGCCCGACGGGCTGTCAATCTCAAGGGTAACGTTGTCATCTATGCGCCACGACGCCACCGTGTCGCGTGTTGTTTCGATACGCGGTAGAAAATGATCGCTGCACGCTGCCATCAACATGCACACGATCAATGGCCACACAGCTCGCAACCTGCCTCGCTCGAGCCGCTCGAAGGACTGAACTAAACACACGTCGAGACGCTCGGCGTGCGCGTGAAAAAAGACAAGGAAGGAACGCGCAAGCGTCTTAGGAAATCGATGCCCAAATGCGCGCAACGACATACCAGATCACGCCAATCGCACCGACAAACAATGATGTCGAGACGACCATCGGATCGAGCGCGACCCCATTGAGAGCGGAAATGTAGGTGGCCGCACCCGCCACTGCCAGCACCATCGAAAGCAGATAGTGCAAGGCGAAATTGCGGCGCGGAACATAACCCTCTGATGCCGCGCGCAGCGATTTGCCGCAGTGACGACAGGCCGACGCCTCGCTGGAAATCTGCTTGCGACAACGGGAGCATGCGATCAGAGCCATGAGTGAAATCCTGCCGTGGTAATCGTCAGAAACCATATCACGATCGCGCACGGAACCCACGTCGCTGCGGCAAGTCGCTCTCTTGTCACGCTGATGCGCGGATAAGGTCCCTCACGCCACGTGAATTTGGTAACCTTCACGCATGCAGGTAGTTCTGGACACCGACCCGGGCGTTGACGATATTTTGGCGCTTCTGTGGCTGCTGGCGCTCGATGTGCGCTACAAAGCCGATGTCATTGGCATAACCACCGCCGAAGGCAACCTCAGACGACGCGCCACGTTCAATAACGCTTGCCGCGTGCTCGACCTGTGCCGTCGCACCGACCTGACGCTGGCAAAGTCGGCGTCGCATGCGGGCAAAACCGCCGAGCATCTCAACGGTGTAGACGGTCTGGTCGGCCTCACCAGTTCGATGCCGGCTCCGAGTAAGAGCTACGAAAGCGCGCCGCGCGCCCCACAGTTACTTGAACGCTGGCTAAGCGACGAGGGCAACGAGGTGACCCTTTTGGCGACCGGCCCGGTCACCAATCTCGAGGCGGTCGAGGTGATGTCAAAAGGTTCGCTGGGGCAAGCCAAACACATCGTCGCCACGGCCGGTACATTCATGCGGGGCAACGTGACGCCCGAAGCGGAATTCAACGCCCATTTTAATCCACGAGCGTTACATCGCTTGTTTCACGCGAATGCCAACGTCACGCTCATCCCACTCGACGTGTCGCGCCAATTTGATCTCAATCTTGATCATCTACGTGCCGCTGGCTTTGACGAAGACGTGACCCGCGTCAGTCGTTTTGTGTGGCGCTTGGTCGGCGCCACCCAAAAACACTTGATGTCAGTGGATCAACCGCGATTTTGCGCCGCTGATGCGACAGCGGTCGCCTTTGCGTTCTATCCCGAACTGTTTGAGACCGTCAGCGCCTACGTCAAGATCGAGACCCGCGCTAACCTCGAGACCACCGGAAAGACATTTATCGAGCCACACCGCACACCCAATGTCAGTATCACGCGACGGGTCAACATCGATCGCGTACGCGAGCAGATGCTCAGTGATCTCAAGCAATTCTCGGCCATGCTTCGCTAGCCGATCCTACTCAATTGGTTGGCGAGTCGTCTTTAAAGATCAGAACGCGGGGCGGCTGATCCCGCGACTGGTGTGCGCGCACCATACTCGCCGAATTAAACGGCCAGGCGATATTGCCATCCGCATCCATCGCCACCACGCCGCCAGAGCCGCCCACCTCCACCAGTTCGCTCATAATCACGGTGTTTGCCGCCTGCTCGAGCGTGACGGATTGAAAGGCCATGCGCGCGCAAATGGTGTAGGCCACAACGTGACGAATAAAAAACTCGCCATGACCGGTCGATGACACGCCGCATTCACCATTGGCATACGTCCCGGCGCCGATGACGGGCGAGTCGCCGACGCGTCCATACCGCTTCGCGGTCATGCCCCCCGTGGAGGTACCTGCCGCAAGCCTGCCTTGTTTGTCGAGTGCGACCACACCGACCGTGCCGAAATAAGAGGTCGACGGATCCATTCGGCCGGACATCGGCTCACGCAACGTCGCCTGTTCTCGAAGGAGTCGCTCATCCAGCTGTTTTCGGCGTCGTTCCGTATCGAAAAACGAGGGCGACACAAACTCGAGGTTGTGCTCGCGTGCAAAGTGCTCGGCGCCCTCCCCGGACAACAGCACATGCGGCGATCGATCCATCACCGCACGCGCCAACAATATTGGGTTGCGAATCTGTTTGACACCCGCCACAGCCCCGGCATTGAGCGTGAATCCATCCATTATGGAAGCATCGAGCTCGTGCCCACCGCGGGCGTTGTAGACCGCCCCCTTACCCGCATTAAAGACCGGTGCCTCCTCGAGCACCACGATCGTGGCGGCCACCGCGTCAAGACTGCTCCCCCCTTGATCGAGCACGTCAAATCCGGCTTTCAGTGCTCGCGCCGATGCCTCACGCATCTGTGCTTCCAGTTCCGGTGAAATCGTGGCCCGCGAGCCACCCCCGGCACCGCCGTGAATCACGAGCCCATGCGGCGCAACGCCGGCGTTCTCTGTGGACTCGGTATAAAT
Source organism: Pseudomonadota bacterium (assembly GCA_039028935.1). NCBI lineage: Bacteria > Pseudomonadati > Pseudomonadota > Pseudomonadota bacterium. The sequence continues at coordinate 13,532 of JBCCHD010000010.1, forward strand.
CGCGCGGGTGCACCCCACGAGCGTGAGCGTCAAAATACAAACGAAAGTCAGGCTCAAAATGCGCATTCGGTGGTCCTCGTCAGCGACTGTTTACAGGAATATACAATTAAGCACCGTTTAAACCCATGAACATTTACACTTTTGTATCGTCAACCCCCTATAATAAGAGAATAAGGAATGTAGGCACTCGCCTTGCGCAGTGACATACGCTGCGCCGAATCGACGCGTGGCTGAGGGTACAACTCGGTCATTTCGCAGGCAGCCAGTGGGGAACGCGGCATGAATCCATCGATAAAACGCTTGGTCGGCGCGCTTTTGCTGATCGGCACGCTCGGTGTGTCATCGGTTATGGCGTTAAACGCCAATGCCGAGACGCCTTCCGGCGCCGACTATCAGGATGCGCCGCGTGGCTGAGCCCTATACACGAGAAACAGCGGGCTACTGGCGTTCACAGGGCGTGCTGCTGTTTGTGCTGCCATTGCCCTTGCTGTGGGTGGTGGTTACCGCGATTGCCAGCGGCGCCACCGATCGCTTGATCACCGCCGTCGTGGCGCTCGGTCTTTGCTGGTTAGGGGCCATGCTCAATCGCAGCGGACTACAGGCCGAGGCCGAATTTCGACGCCGTAAAATTGCAACAGCACCCGCGACACCGCGCAAAACGCTCGGCGCAATATTGATCGCTGCCGGCACGTTTTTGACCGCCGCGTTTTTGGTGGGCAATGGTTTCACCGTAGGGGCAATCGCAGGCGCGCTCGCGGGTCTTGGCTCGATCATGCACTACGGCACCGATCCGCGTGGCGATAAGGGGGTCGCAAAAGCGACTCATGGCTACACGACCGAAGAAATTGTCGACGCGTTGAGTAGCGCGCAACGCAAGATCGAGGCCATTGAACTGGCCAGTCGCGGTATCCCAAACTCCGAGCTTGGGCAGCGGTTGCATCGCATTACCGACAAGGCACGAGAGATCATTGGTGTGATTGAAGACGACCCCGGTGATCTACGCCGGGCACGCAAATTTCTCAATGTGTATCTGGATGGCGCAGTGAAAGTGACCGAGGGATACGCGCGCAGCCACGAAAACGACACCGATGGCATGCTCGAAACCAATTTCCGCAACGTGCTCGACACCATCGAAAGCACCTTTGCCGAACAAAAGGAAAAACTGCTGCAAGACGATATTTTTGATCTCGATGTTCAAATTGAAGTGCTGAAAACGCAGCTTGAAAAAGAAGGAGTGGGCTAGCCGCATCGCCCGCCCACCGTCACAACGAAGCAATATGGAGTACACACATGTCTAACCAAAGCGATTCCAGTGTTGATCAAACCGCAACCACTATGGTCGGTGGCGACCTGCACGTAGCCGCTGCCAACCTACCAGAGCTGAAGGACGCGATGGTGGTCTATGAGTCGGCCGCGCCGGAAGAGCGTGCCAAAATCGAAGAGCTAATGGCCAGCATCAATCTGGCGGACACCAACTCCATCATTTTCTTTGGCACCAAAGCCCAAGAAAACCTCACAACCGTGTCCGATAACATGCTCGAGGGCGTCAAAAACAAAGACCTCGGTGCAGCGGGCGATTCGCTGAGTGACATGGTCGCGACACTGCGTGGGTTTGATGCGGATGGCCTTGAAAAACCCGGCTTCTTCGCGCGTCTTTTTGGCCGCGCCAAACCGATCGTCAAGTTTTTACAGCGTTACGAAGACGTGCGCAAACAGATCGATAAAATCAGCAACGAGCTGGACTCCCATAAAACCAAACTGCTCACCGACATCACATCGCTCGACCGACTGTACGAAGCCAACCTGCAGTACTTTCACGATTTAGAACTGTACATCGCTGCAGGCGATGAAAAATTGCGCCTGCTTGACGAAGAGGTCATTCCCGAACTCGATCGTGCAGCGCAGGCCACCGACGATGTCATCAAAGCCCAGGAGTTGCGCGACCTGCGAAGTGCACGGGATGATCTTGAGCGTCGGGTTCACGACCTCAAACTCACGCGCCAAGTCACGATGCAGAGTCTACCGAGCATTCGCTTAGTGCAAGAAAATGACAAGGGCCTGGTGACTAAGATAAATAGCACCATGGCCAACACGATTCCGCTGTGGCAAACGCAGCTTGCGACATCGGTAACGATCGCGCGCTCGCACGCCGCGGCCAAGTCCGTCAAGGCGGCTTCTGACCTTACTAACGAACTGCTTGAGGAAAACGCCGAGGCGCTTAAAACCGCCAACGCTGAGGTTCGCGCACAAATCGAGCGCGGCGTATTCGATCTCGAAAGCGTGAAGAAAGCGAATCAGTCGCTCATCGACACCATCGAAGAAAGCCTGCAAATTGCCGACGAAGGCAAGCGCCGCCGTGCAGAGGCTGTCGTGCAGCTTCAAGAGATGGAAAACAATCTCAAGGAAACGCTGGCAGCTGCGAGCGCCCGGGCTAACGCGTAAGCGCATGCAGTCATCACACGAACCGGCGAACCGAATTAACGAACAGGAGCACGACTGATGGGATTTTGGGAAAAATTGTTTGGCGAATTTGTTGATGTCATTGAGTGGACCGATGACTCCGCCAACACGATGGTGTATCGCTTTGAGCGCTACGGCAACGAAATCAAGTATGGCGCCGCTCTCACTGTGCGCGAGTCGCAGGTTGCGGTGTTGGTTAATGAGGGAAAAATTGCCGATGTCTTCCAGCCTGGCATGTACAAACTCGAAACCAACAATATGCCGGTGCTCTCCACGCTGCAGGGCTGGCCGCACGGATTCGAAAGCCCGTTCAAGGCCGAGGTGTATTTTTTTAACACCAAACGCTTTATCGATCTCAAATGGGGCACCAAAAATCCGATCATGCTGCGCGACAAGGAGTTTGATGTTGTGCGTTTGCGCGCGTTTGGCACGTACGAAATTCGCGTGCTCGATGCGGTCGCGTTTTTGCGCGAAGTAGTGGGCACCGACGGTCACTACACCACCAATGAAATCACCAATCAATTGCGCAATCTGATCCTCTCGCGGTTTGCCAACGTACTGGGTGAATCCGACATACCCGTTCTTGACCTGGCGGCAAACTACGACGACTTGAGCACGTTCGTGACAGCCAAAATTTCACCGGAGTTTAAGGAATATGGACTGACGCTCACGCGAATGCTGGTGGAGAATATTTCACTGCCGCCCGAGGTCGAAAAGGCGCTCGACAAACGGACAAGCATGGGCGCGATCGGTGGCCTACGCGACTATGCAGACTTCCAGGCAGCCGAAGCCATGACGCAAGCGGCCTCCAATCCAGGAGGCGGTGCCTCCGATGGCGTTGGACTCGGCATGGGTATCGCGATTGCGACCCGCATGAGCGAGTCACTTGGCGCGGCCGGCAGCGGCCATCCGGCTGGCCCACCGCGCATTCCGACGGAAGCGCGGTTTTACGTGGCCGTCAATGGCCATCAAACCGGTCCGTATACGCTGGTGGAAATGAACGCCAAAATCGCCGGCGGCGAAGTGAAACCGGAAACGCTCACTTGGACACAGGGTGAGAAAGATTGGCAGCCCGCAGCCAAGCTGACTGAATTAGCCACATTGTTTGACCACCAACCGCCACCGGTGCCGACGTCGTCCTAATCTATCGCCCTAAGGATTGACGCATGGCTGCGTGGCGCCGAAGTGAATCTGAAACGGCCCAGCCTCCGGCGCGGGTCCGTTCCGCTCAGCGCGCGGAAGCGCCGCGCCAGTTTCCGTGCGAGCAATGCGGCGCGCTCGTCACGTTTGAGCCGGGATCTAACGAGCTGGTGTGCGATTACTGCTCGCATCGAACACCGATAACACGCGCCGAAGGGCTGGTACGCGAGTACGATCTAAATGAAGCACTGCGTTGGCTCGAGACCGCAGGACCAGCGAACGAGCGACCGTCTACGCAGTGCGACTCGTGCGCCGCCGAGTTCGATTTTGATCGTCACGTGCACTCCGGCGAGTGCCCGTTCTGCGGCACGCCGATTGTGATTGGCACCGGAAGCGACAAACACATCAAGCCGCGATCGCTGCTGCCTTTTCATATCACCGAGCATCAAGCACAGGAACAGTTTCGACGCTGGCTAAAAGGCCTGTGGTTTGCACCGAGTAAAATCAAGCGACATGCTCGACAAGAAGCCTCACTCAATGGCGTGTACGTCCCGTACTGGACATACGACAGCCAGACCCACACTCAGTATGTAGGCGAACGAGGCGATGCCTATATGGTGCCCGAATCCTACACCACCGTAGAAAATGGTCGTCGAGTACGCCGCACTCGCATGGTCAGAAAAGTCCGCTGGCGTCCGGTACGCGGCCGGGTGAGACGCTTTTTTGATGACGTGCTGGTCGGAGCAACCCGCTCGTTGCCCCGTAAAATCACAGACAGCCTCTTACCCTGGGACCTGGAAAATCTAACGCCGTATAACGAGAAGTACCTAAGTGGCTTTCAGAGCGAGGTCTATCAGGTCGATCTTGATCAGGGTTTTGACGTGGCGGTCGACACCATGAACCGCCTAATCCGTCGCGACATCGCAAACGATATTGGTGGCGACCATCAACGAATCCATCATGCGGATACACGCCATTCCAATACGACGTTTAAACACGTGCTGCTACCGGTATGGTCTGCCGGCTTTCAGTTTGGCAAAAAGACCTACCGATTCGTCGTCAACGGTCGCACAGGTAAAGTGCGCGGCGAGCGCCCCTACAGCGTGTGGAAGATTACCTTAGCGGCACTCGCCGCGATTGCGGCCATAATTGTCATAATGGCGGTAGCGGATGAATCAGGTGCACTCGATACGCTGATCAACACTGTCGAATTCGGCGGCTTCTGAGCCGACCCGCATACGCGGCATGGGCCGACACCTGTGCGAACTGTCACAGTCTTTTGTATCACGCATCATGTGGCTTTACATAGTCAATTGACATAAATGAAGAGCGTGCCGATACATTGTTAAACCGCGATTAAGAAAATTCTAACGGCGGATTTTAAAACGTGACGGGTCTCAAGAAATTACACTGCACCTAGCGCGAAGCTGGGCAAAACGTGCAGGCTTCACAGCGAAAATTTTCACGCTTCGATACAGTGACAACACTGATTGAGGAGGCACGCTGTGCGCAAGACTGTATTTTGTTTAATCGCGTTTTTACTGTTGTCGATGCCTACATTGGCGATGGAAAATGACGCGTATCATAACCACGATCCCGAGCTTGTGGGCCAGTGGGCAGCAACGTCACACAACGGCGATATCGCCAGTTTGAGTTTTGAAGACAGTGGTAAGTTTATTCTCGACGAGCGTAGCTCAACAACGCTCGAGCGACAGTATCGATGCGGCACCTGGGAACGCAACGGGGACGCGGTCGAACTGGCAGTAAAAGCGCAGAAGTCTCGGTTTGCCGATGGCAACATCGAGGAGGCGCTTGACGAATACGATGATCGGTTCACGGTCCTGCGTGCGACGGCAAACACGCTGATACTGCGCATCGATTCAAAGGTATTTTCGTTCCACCGGACCGCCTGACGGCATTTCTCTAAGGCAACATGAGCGTCAGTAAAAAACGGCCGGTTTGTATCACCGGCCGTTTTGCGTCGCGCTCGTCAATAATCAATGCAAAGGGTCAGCGCAGTTGATCCGCCTCGACGTTCATCACATGATCGCGCACAAGCTCATACACCACTTCAGCCTGATCCACGTGGGACACGTGCCGGCTGTTTTGAATAACTTCTAGACGCGCATTGCCCATTTGCTCAAGGTAGACGAGCTTGTCCTCGAGAGGCGTATAGTCCTGATCCGCCGCGAGCACCAATACGGGCATCTCAAGTTGATGAATACGATCGGCCACACTCCATCCGGCTAGCGCCTGAACTGCTTTCACATAGCTGTCTTGATCGTTATTTTCGTGGCGTCGGATCATCCGTTGCCGCAGATCCGCCTGATGCGGGTCTGGAAACACGCGTTTCGCGACAAAACGCGCAAGGCGCTTCATGCCAACAACGCGCGCCATCGCGATGCGGTACAACACCATCATGTGTTTGTACCACTCGTTGAGCTCGAAACTTGGCTGGCTGTTAATGATCGTCAGCGAGCGCAGCCTGGTCGGCTGATCCACCGCCGTCTGGTAGGAAATGGCGCCGCCCATCGAAAACCCGAGCAGGTGAAACGTCTCGAAGCCAAAATAATCCGCCAAGGCCAACACGTCCTCTGACCAGGTTTTAACCGAGTGATCGTGCACTTTTTCCGACTCACCGAAACCGCGCATGCTGGGCGCGATCACCCGAAAATGCTGCGCAAGGAGCGCGATCTGATCCTCCCAATCGTGATGGCTTGATCCCAGACCATGAATAATCAATAGCGGCTCACCACTGCCTGCGTCTGCGTAGTCAAGTTGGATTCCATTCACTTCGATGATGGGCATAGGGCGTTGAACCGTGGCGTGCTCTAGTTGGATCTGGACGAGACTCAAGTCTACTAAAAATTACACGGCACCTCAGTGATTCTCGTGGCACTTCTCACCTTCATTGGAACGCATTTTGTTATGATCAAGGACCGCTCATCAAAAAAGTCGCTCATGTCCCGTGTAGCCATCGCCTCCAGCACTCAGCTTTCCGCCGACGCCGGCGCGTCACTCGCGCGAGAGGGGGGCAATGCGGTCGATGCCGCCATCGCCGCTGCGTTGGTCGCCATTACAACCGAACCCGGCATCTGCTCACCCGGTTGCGGGGGCTTTGTGACGGTGTGGCCTCCACACGGCGACCCCGTGACGATTGATGGCAACATCGAAATGCCAGGACGCGGCCTGGATCCCGCGCGACTCGGCCAAGGGGCCTGGGAAGTCACGATGCAGTATGGCGGCGGTGTGTCGACCTACGTGGGTCATGGCAGCGTGGGCACGCCTGGCGGCCTGGCCGCACTCGATCGCACTTGGCAGCGATTTGGCCATCTGCCTTGGGCGGCATTATTCGGTCCGGTGCTCGACAGTGCAAAGCACGGATTTCCGTTATCACCGGCCTCCTACAGCTACCTGCAGTTTTCGCACGAGTGCGTCTACGGTTGGCTACCGCAGAGCCACGCGCCGCTACACCACAATGACGCGCTTAAGAAAGTGGGCGACACGGTGGTGGTTGAACACCTAGCGGACAGTTTCGAAGCGATCGCGCGCGATGGCGTCGACACATTTTATCGCGGCGATCTGGCCAAACTGATCGCCGCCGATTTTGAGGCGAACGGCGGCGTCATGACGGCTATGGATCTGGCCGAATATGAGGTATTGGAGCGCACGCCGCTCCCGTTCGTATTGAACGATTGGCGGCTGGCGACCAACCCCGCTCCGGCCATCGGCGGCGTCACGCTCATGGCCATGCTCGAATTACTGACCCATCCCGATCATCCGGCAGGCGGCGGCTGGGATAACGCGTTCACCGCCCGTATCGCCGATATTCAACACCGGGTTCTGATGCATCGACTGCATCATCTTGATTACAGTGAGGCACTGCAAGCCGATACACAACGCCTACTCGAACTGGCCCGCAGCGGGTCGGTTCCGTTAGCCCGGCCAGCGGCCTCCACCGTGCACACATCCGCCGTCGATACGGACGGGCTGGCCTGCGCGATCACCCTCTCATCGGGCTACGGGGCGGGCGTGATGCCACCCGGTACGGGCATTTGGATGAATAATTGTCTTGGCGAAATTGAGCTCAATCGCAAAGGACTCAATGCGGGGCCAACCGGCATGCGACTGGCGTCAAACATGGCGCCAACGACCGGTCGCCACGCAAATGGTCAAGTGCTGTCGATCGGTTCGCCAGGCGCGGATCGCATCACCAGTGCCCTGCTCTGCACGCTCAATAACTTCATGCGCGAAGGGTTATCGCTTGAAGAGGCCATCGCGCGGCCCCGCCTACATCTTGAAATTAATGATGGCGATCCACGGGTCGCCTACGAGCGGGGCGTGGACGCGAGTGGTGTGATCTTGCCCACGCGCGAATTTGATGAACCGTCTATGTTCTTTGGTGGTGTCGGCGCGGCACTTCATACGCCAGGGTCTGAGCTGATCGCGGCCGCCGATCCCCGTCGTCGCGGCGGCCGGGCCATCGCCTGATCGACGTATGATCAAGCGATTGCTTTGGATTGTCTTGAGTTTGACGGCCGTTGGCCTGGTCTATGACGCACTGACGATGGCGCGCTATGAGGGACCCAAGTCTGGCCTGTTTGATGGCCAGACATTTTACTCAGCCAGTTACGAGAAGAAACGTCCCTCCGATCTGCTTAAGTGGCGATTCAATCGTGAACCCGGCGCCTGGGAACATCGGACAACTCAGACGCAGCGTCCACCCGAACGTGTCAGCGAAGGCCTGCGCATTACACTGATTAACCACGCAACCCTACTCATCCAAACCGCGAACCTCAATTTGCTAACGGATCCTACTTGGTCAGGCTCCACCGGCCCCTTTGGCAAGATTGGACCATCACGCTTTCGCCATCCGGGCGTGCCGTTCGATGCGCTTCCTCCCATCGACGCGGTGTTTGTGAGCCATTCCCATTATGACCACATGGATTTACCAACGTTAGCGAGACTCGACAAAACCCATGCTCCGCTTTTTATCGTGGGTCTTGGCAATGCCGGCAATTTAGCAAAGGTCAACATCGATAATGTGATTGAGCTGGACTGGTGGGCGGAAACAAAGGTGGGTGACTCGCTCACCCTAACCATGACGCCCGCTCGGCACTGGTCCAAACGCACCGCGCTCGACACAAACCGCACCCTCTGGGGCAGTTTTGTGTTGCACGATGACGCGCGGCCCTTGGTGTTTTTTGCGGGCGACACCGGACTGGGAAACCACTTTCGTCTGATTCGTCAGCGCCTCGGTGAGGTGCCCGTGGCGCTCATGCCCATCGGCGCGTATCTGCCGCGTTGGTTCATGAAAGACAATCATTTGTCGCCTTCGGATGCGCTGACGGCCACCAGCGACCTCGGTAGCGATGTTATGATCCCCATTCATTACGGCACGTTTGCACTCGGTGACGACGGCCAGGACCTGCCACTAACGACACTGCGTGACGAACATTCACGCCTGGCGCTGCTCGGCGACGAATCCATCCCCACGCTGCAGGTCCTGGACAACGGCGAATCGGTGCGGATCGACGCCCATACGCGTTAACCGGTTACACGAGAGTCCCCACACTATGCTCGACGATCTACTGCCTGCCGATCCAATGCCGCTGTTTGCCAACTGGCTGGAGGAGGCCTGGGCGAACGCTGACACGCCGAATCCCAATGGCATGGCGCTGTCAAGCGCGCTCGTGGAGAATGGAGTGGCCTTTCCATCGACACGCATCGTGTTGCTCAAAAATCTGGTCGTCGATCCAGGCTATGTTGTGTTCTACACCAATTATCAATCACGCAAGGGGCATGAGTTGCTCACCAATTGTCGCGCAGGCGCTCTGCTTCATTGGGACAAACTTGGCCGTCAGGTTCGCCTGGAGGGTGCCGTGGTGAAATCACCGGCAGCCGAGAGTGACGCCTATTTTGGGTCGCGTCATCGCGCATCGCGCATCGGCGCGTGGACCAGCGCGCAGAGTCAGCCTATCGAATCGCGCGAGCAGCTGCTTGAGAAACGCACTCAAACCGAGCAACGATTTGGTGAGGACAAGGTGCCGAGGCCGCCGCACTGGGGCGGTTTTCGACTGTTTATTGATCGACTCGAATTATGGTGTGACGGCGAATTTCGACTGCATGACCGCGCGGTTTGGCAGCGCGTTCTTAATCACACGACTGAGCCGACTGGCGGCGACGCATGGCGGGCAACGCGCCTGCAGCCCTAAGGGTGTTCGAGCATCGTGTAGTTGACTCATCCCCCACTTTGGACCACTGAACAGGCATTTTGATTTGGATCAACAGCCCTACACCATCACATGCCCCTTTTGTTGGGAGTCACTGGATATCCTACTCGATCCCTCCGTCGAGCATCAGCGCTATACCGAAGACTGCCAGGTATGCTGCCATCCCATCGCGTTGAGCGTGACGCAGGATGGTCACTCGGTGCATGTTGACGTGGAGCGCGAGTAGTGAAAAAGAAACGCGGCATTGCTTGGCTGCGTCAGATGCTCATGTTTTACGTGCTGATTGCCGTCGCACTGTCCGCCTGGCTAGCGCGTGAACGCTCCACGGATTGGAACAACACGCTTTGGGTGGCCGTATTTCCGATCAATGGCGACCAATCCGATGCAGCGGCTGCCTATATTACCGATCTTCACGAGGATGACTTCGCGCCGATCGAAACGTTTTTCCAAACTGAGCTCAATCGTTATGGTCTGTCGCTGGACCAGCCGGTACGCATCGATCTTCGCGACCAACTCGGTGAGAAACCGCCATCGCCACCCGAAGGCTCGGCGTTGAGTGTGATCAAATGGAGTCTAGTGATGCGTCACTGGGCGTGGAAAATGGAGCGTAGTCAGGACGGCGTGACCCCAGACATCAAACTGTTTGTTGTGTATTATGATCCAGCCCGTCACACGCAGCTTCCCCACTCGGTCGGTGTGCAAAAGGGACTGTTCGGCATCATTAATGCGTTCGCTTCAAGACAATACCGTGGCAGCAATCAAGTCGTGATCGCGCATGAACTCTTGCACACGTTGGGCGCCACCGACAAATACGATCTGCAAACGGTGCAGCCAGTCCATCCCGACGGATTCGCTGATCCGGACGCCAAACCACTGTTTCCCCAGCACCGCGCCGAGTTGATGGGTGGCCGTATCCCGATTTCGCCGGAGCGCGCCGAGATTCCGCGCAGCCTGCGTCAGGTGATGGTCGGGCCGCTCACCGCCCGTGAAATTCGCTGGACCCAGTAACCCCCAGTTTCCCCGTTTTCAGCGTTCAGGCCCTGAACGCACAGCTTTGGACCGCGCTTGACCCGAATCCCTCTGGCACTGACCAATGCGGCGGTCGTGGCGCCGAACAGGCCTGGACCCACTCTCAATTGACATGATCTTCACATCGCCGTACATTCGTTGCCGCTATAGGTGAACCCAAGCCGCAGCTTGGGTGAACGGGAAGTCGGTGCGCGGTTCGCCGCCAATCCGACGCTGCCCCCGCAACGGTGATCGAGCATCACCCGGATTCGCTGCACCGCCAGGTGTCGCAGCCACTGCGTTAATCGTGGGAAGGTTATCCGGGTGGAAACCAGAAAGATGTGGTTTAACTCGTCAGCCCGGAGACCGGCCTTGGCAAATTTGCACAACGCGGCGGGCGTTTGGGCAGGTCGTTGACACCTGTGTGCCCGTTCCCAACATTTCTACACAGGATACTATCGTGAAATATCTCCTACTGATTGCCGGTTTATTAACCGTCGCTACGGGCGGGGCGCCCGTCGCCGCAGCCGACGAAGAAACTCGCCTAGAGCGCGTGATTGTTACCGCGTCTCGGGCCGAAGAATGGGCCACCCGTCGGGCCGCCTCCATCACTGTGATCGATCGCGATCAAATCGAGCTACAAAACGCACGCGATTTGGCCGACGTGCTGCGCTTTAACGCGGGCCTCGATATCGGTCGTAACGGCGGCCCCGGCCAGACCACGTCCGTGTTTATTCGTGGCGCCGAGAGCAATCACACGCTCGTGTTGATCGACGGCGTGCGCATCAATCCCGGTACTATTGGCGTAGCGGCGATCCAGAACATTGACCCAGACTTAGTCGAGCGCATCGAAATCGTCAAAGGACCTCGCTCCACAGTGTATGGCACCGATGCCATCGGTGGCGTGATTAATGTCATTACCCGTAAAGGAACCTCACCACAGGACGTGTCGCTCACCGTAGGCGGCGGGAGCTTTAACACCACGGATGTCAGTGCGAAGTTCGGTTTTGGTGACAGCGAGTTTGGTTCGAATATCGGCGTTTCCCATTACGATACCGACGGCTTTGCAACGCGTGAGGGTGTCGACGAAGACCGCGGTCACGACAATCTGTCCTTCAACTTTTCGCTCTGGCAGACCGTCGACAACCACCGCTTTGAATTCGACGCGTTCCGCAGCGACGGCAACACCGAATACGCCGACTTCTTCCTGGCTCCCGTTGACCAGGATTTCACCAATCAGGTACTTAAGGGCAGATTGGTCACGCAAATCCGCCCCTTCTGGGAGAGCGCATTGACACTTGCGCACCTCACCGACGACATTCAGCAAAATCAGCCTAGCTTCACCGGCGAAAACGATTTTGTGACCACCGAGCGCTACAGCTTCGACTGGCAGAACACGCTGGTCGACTCCGGTGACAACCGCGTTGTCTTGGGCTTGTACGGCTATGACGAGAACGCCGACGTGCTGTCGTTTGGCACGCCGTTCAATGAAGACACCAACGTATATGGTGCGTATGCTGAATACGGCATTCGCGGCGCAAACTATGACGCATCGTTTGGCGCACGTTTTACCGATCATGACGATTTCGGTAGCGCCACCACCTGGCACGTAGACGTGGGATATCGCGTATCTCCCCGCGTACAGCTCATCGCCGCAGCCGGCACGGGTTTTCGCGCCCCCGACGCGACGGACCGATTCGGGTTTGGTGGCAATCCTGAGCTCGACGCGGAAGAATCAACGACCCTTGAACTGGGTGCGCGTTTTCGAATTTCTGACCGCCAAATGGTCAGCGTGCGTGCCTTCCAACAGGACATCGATAATCTCATCAACTTTGTGGTTACCGACTTCACGACGTTTGCTGGTATGAACGAAAACGTTGATGAGACCAGCAACGACGGTTTTGAGCTAAGCTATTTGTGGGCCGGCGAACGACTCCGTGTTGAGACAAGCTTAATCCTGCAAGACCCCACGGACGAAGGCACCGGCCTAACGCTGCTCCGACGTGCCGAAGAGGTGCTGAGTGCCAATGCGTCATATCAAATCGGCAATGGCACGATCGGTCTCAATGTGCTGGCATCCGGTAAGCGACCCGACTTTGACTCCGCGTCGTTCGGACGCACAGACAACCCTGGGTATTGGCTGGGCAACCTAAGCTATAGTCATCGAGTAAACGATCGCTGGACGGTGCGTGCCAGCATCGACAACCTGCTCGATACTGACTATCAAACTGCAAACGGTTTCAACACGGCAGAGCGCAGCTACTTTGTCGAGGTCAACTACGGGCTGTCTCTGGTTCGCTAACGCGACGAGCAGTTTGGACATCCCTCAAGCGGCGCACGGAGGCGCCGCCGGTCGCGACCGTGTGATCGACACACCATCCTCACGCGGCATCAGCGACGATCCGGTGTGGAAAACGATAGCTTCGCTTCGTACACTACCTCTCACACCACCACACGGGAATCGTCAACATGGGACATCGGCTCAGTAAAATCTATACGCGAACAGGTGACAGTGGCAGCACCGGGCTAGGCGACGGCAGTCGCGTCGACAAAGACAGTCATCGCGTCGAAGCGTATGGCTCGGTCGATGAACTCAACAGCACGATCGGCGTTGTTTTGGCGGTCGAGGGCTTGCCTGACAAATTAGCCGCCTGCCTACTCGACATTCAGCATGATCTATTCGACCTGGGCGGCGAACTTTGCATTCCGGGTCAGCAAATGATCACCACCGAGTATGTGGATCGACTCGAGTCTTGGCTGGACGAATTCAACGAAGATCTACCGATGCTAAAAGAGTTTATCTTGCCCGGTGGTGGCCCAGCGGCAGCGGCGTGTCATGTCTCGCGCACCGTATGCCGTCGTGCCGAGCGCCGCGTATGGACTCTGGCGCGTCATGAATCGGTGGTGGAAGCCACACCCAAATACCTCAATCGCCTATCTGATTTACTGTTTGTGTTTGCGCGTGTGTTGGCACGCCATGAAAACGGCACCGAAGTACTCTGGAAACGCAAACCCAGCTGAGCGGTCGCTAAATGGCCGCTCCGGCGATCGTTAGGAGCGCAATGGCGACAAGCCATACGATGGTGGAACGCTCAACCAAGCTCAATGCACAACGCGCACCGGCGCTCGGGCTTTCCAACATATCCTCCTGTGCCTGGCGCCCCAGTGCACCACATCCTGCCGAGGCGACCACTTCATCATTTGCATCGAAAAAGCGTGCTTCGTTGTCCGTGTAGTACGCCTTCCATGCTGATGTCGCCGGCTCAAAGCTACCGGCGAGCGCAAAACTCATGGCGGCCAGTCGCGATGGCAGCCACGTTAGGATTCCATGGATCGTCTGCAGCGGTTGTAGGTACGGCGCTTCGGTGTTGCCCTCTTCCTCCTGCCGTTCGTTTTCATAAAACGCGCGGCGACGCATAAGATCCGACACGCGAAAAATCCACGCACCCAGTGGGCCTAACAAAACAAACCACAAAAACACGCCGAACGTGCGGTTGGTGGACTGCACAAACACGGCCGACGCAACTGCGCCACCCAGCTTGCACTCCTCTTCGGGCGCGTCAAACTCCAGCAGCTCCTTGGCCACGCGACGCATCGATTCATGGTCGCCGCGCATGCTGGCCTCCGAAAACTCCTCAACCTCCGCACTCAGATCGCGTGGCCCAAGCGACAGAAACAGCACAACCACCGACGTCGCCAAATAGAACACGCCGAAAAAAGCACTCTCAAGATAATGGGCAAGCGCAAAAATCGGCAAGGCACACACCAATAGCGCGGCCACCGCCACCCCGTAGGCGCGGATGCCATGCCCCTGGCCCATCCATTTAAAGGTTTGATCAAAATAGCCGTCGAGCCATCGAATTTCGCGCAAACCAAACAGGTGCGTAAAAAATCGCTCTAGCGTGTAGGCGATGAGCAATGCAAGCAGTTTCATACGATCACTATAGCGAAATCAGTCATTTAGACAAGCGTGCCAAATCCGGTGTCAAACCACGGTCACGAACCGAGCGCGTTCGACAAAAAGACGCCTTGTGGAGGACGGCCAGGACAACACCCGCCAAGCAGCCTCACACAAACGGCTGTCTGCCATCCCGGTGGCGTGTGTGGATGACACCATAAGGCGAGGGTCGGCGGTTGACGCGTCAGAGCGCGTGACCTCCGAGCGTATTCAACAGACGTTGCAATCGCGACCATTCAAATTCTACGCCCGGATCGGTCTTGCGACCTGGCGCCACATCGCTGTGCCCAACCACTGGGCACTGGTGCATAGACGGATACGCATGCCGAATAGCGTCAACGAGCAAAGCCAGCTTCCAATATTGGATGGTGCGAAACGGTGTGTGATCGGTGCCCTCAAGCTCGATGCCGATCGAAAAATCGTTACAGCGTGTCCGGCCGTCAAATTGCGACTCGCCGGCATGCCAGGCGCGCCAATGCAGCGGCACAAACTGCACCAGTTCGCCATTGCGGCCGATCAATACGTGGGCAGACACTCTTAGCGCCTGGATCTCTTCAAAATAAGGATGTGCGTCGACCGCCAGTCGATTTTGAAAAAAATCGATGATGTGTGGACCACCATATTCCCCCGGCGGCAGACTGATGCTGTGCACGATGAGCAACTCCGGCGCGCAATCGTCGGGCCGCTCATCACAGTTGGGCGATGCGTGATAGGCCGCCTCGCGAATGAGGCCGGTGGTGTTGTCAATGCGCAGCATGGGGGACGGAGCCATATACAAAGATCATGGCGCAGCACTCTATCAAAACTGGTGCGGCGCATAAATACGGCAGCGAGTAAGTCGGCATTAAACGGCGTCTCGCTTCAGCCGCCGGTTGACTCGCCGCGTTTGGCGGCCGAAAACCGATTGGGAGCCCGTAATGGTGTCTCGGCCCTGTTGGCCAACATCAACGGACGTCAACCGTGTTGACGGCAACGCTGAAACACCCTCTGCGCGCAGTTGCGAAATTCGACGGCAGTCGTCACACTCTGTGTGACTCGGCCAAACAGATTCCGCCATGCGGCAGCACCGACTTTATTTTTCAGGTCCCCTCGCCCTCAATACCCGTGTGACCGTTCAGGACAATCAAGCGCACTATCTGACGCAGGTGCTGAGGTTGCGACCGGGCGACGAGGTAGTGCTGTTCAATAACGGTGATCACGAATTTGTCGCGCAGATCGACACGCTGTCGCGAAAAGCCGTTGCGCTTCGTATCACAGATGCCGCACACGTCGACACTGAAAGCGCATTACACATCACGCTCATACAAAGTCTGATTCGCAAGGAACGATTTGATTTTTGCATCCAAAAAGCGACTGAACTAGGTGTAAATCGAATCGTACCGGTCATCACAGAACGCACCACCGCCAAGCTGCCATCCAATCGAGTGGCCAAGCGCGTCGCACATTGGCAGGGCATTGCTGTTTCGGCGTGTGAGCAGAGCGGGCGCTCACGCATCCCAGTGATCGCCGCACCCACTGATCTGGAGGCCGCAATCGCGCAGACCACTCAAACGCAACGGCTTGTACTCGACCCCTGGAGCACGCCGACCGCGCTGTCCTCGATTTCGCGTCCCACCGATGTGTCGATCGCCATCGGTCCGGAAGGTGGCTTCTCACCAGATGAAGTGAATCAACTCAAGGCTCACGGTGCGGCGACGATGACACTTGGACCACGAGTATTGCGCAGCGAAACCGCGGGCATCGTCGCTGTTGCGCTCTGCCAACAACTGTGGGGAGACCTGGCACCGCCCACGTGATCAAGTTCTCGGTGTTTCGAGGGTGAGGGAAAACTCGACGCGTTGGCGCTATACAGTTTAGGAAGCGTCAAGATTGTCCATTTCGATACGCGATCAATACCGCGTGCATCGGTGCCCCGTCACGCATTAAGTCACATCCGTGCCGAACGCCATTCGCTTTCTCGTAAGATGTCGGTGACGCCGACAGTCCGCGTCGAATTCAATCGAAAGGAGCGTAACAATGAGATCATCAATAACACTGCTTGCTGCGCTACTTGCTCTGGCCGCTCCGCAATCGCTCGGCGCCATCTCCGTCGCGTTTTACCCAACAAATGATGGCGGCACCTTCGCAGAGTTTTCCGGAAGCGGCAGCAAAATGACGCTCGGTGCGGGCGGTGGATTAAATTGGTCGAATCTCATCGGCGGCGATCCGTTTAACAATTCGCTGCAAAACGCACTTTTTTCATTGTCCTCCGCAGTCTCTTTTTCGGGCAATGCAGACATCACTCAACTGCAGCTCGACAGTGATGGCGCAGGCCAAGGTCAGGACGACTTCGCGCTGGTATTCGACGGACTGTTTGCCTTTGAGGACGACTATTCGCTCAACTCAACGGTAGAAGTGATCGGCCTTGATTTTGCGCTGCTTAATCCAGGCGTCTATACCCGACCCGATACATTTGTCGGCGGCCTAACGATCATCGTCGCAGGCTCAGCGCCGATCGACAGCGATGGTGATGGTGTATTTGACATCGCCGATAACTGCAGCGCGCTCGCCAACCCCGATCAACGGGACACCGACGGGGACAACGTGGGCAACGCGTGCGATGCAGATTTTAACCAAGATTGCCTCGTTAATTTTCTTGATCTTTCTTTCTTTAGCAACAACTTTCTGCTTGCGGGCGACTTAGTGACCGACCTCAATGGCGACGACCTGACCAATTTTGCCGACCTTTCCATTGTCGCTCAACGCTTTTTTATGCCGACAGGGCCCAGCGGTCTACCTAATGACTGCGGCGTCGCTCAATAGACGAAGACAATAAACACCAAACGATCACGCAAACGAACGGCGCTTTCATCTTCGGCGTGATCAACTGATCAGGCGCAAGACTCCCAACCCGTTTCACGAGCGACGGCTCGCCCCTTTGTCGATTCGAATTAACGCATTGGCGCGTTCGCTGACAGAGACATAACGATCACGAAGCTGAGCAACATAGGGAGTGTTGGCTTTCTCGAGCGCCTGCAGCACCAGCGTAGCGAATATCGCCTGCTGAGCGGTCTCAAGTGGTTCAACACGACGAAATAGCCGCTCGCAGTATCGGGGAATCTTATTGGCAAGCTCGGCAATTTTAAGACCGGCTTGATCGACTTCAGATCGATAGGCCGTAATTTGCTGCTGCAAGACAAGCAGCGCTACCAGCCGTAGTGCAATGCATATCAGCGCGGGTTGATCCGCATCCTCAGAGCCAAACGCATCGGCATCGTTATAGCCGCGTTCACGCCAGTCGTAAAAATTCTCAAGACTCGGGGACGGCGTGCTGTACCCAATCTGATTGATCCAATTGGATAGCTTTTCGTTTGCTTCCTCGGCCGATATCGACTTGCTTTTCGGCGGACGCGGGGAAACTGAAAAAACAAAGAACAGCATGACGCATAAGTAAGATGGGTCACGGATGAAATCGTTGTAGTGGACGCTGAGAATGACCGGACTGCGGTCTTTTTTCAGCAGTCCGCCGATAAAATTGCACAACACCGCAAAATTGTGCGCGTCGGGGTCTTTTTGGTGCGTATCGTAGAACGCCGCCTGACTCGACAGCATCAGCTGCTGCTTAAATGACTCGAAATCATTGTCGTGAAAATAGACGCTTGCCAAAACAGAATGGGCGACAGCGGACTGTGGTTTTATGCGCTTAGCGTATTTTCTTGCGCGTCTAATACGACCGTCATTCACCAAGTGAATGACCGCCTCCAGCTGGGCTGTATCGGTACGGGCGGTGAAGCTACGGGTGAGCCCTTTCAGACCCAGACCGCCAATCACAAAAGACAGCAGCGCAATCAGATGCAGATCTTGCTTCTCGCTCACCGTCAGCGTGCCATTCAATAAGTCTGGAATACTGGCGTAAATATCGCCGACAGCCTGAATTCGTCCCGGCAAGGAGCGAATCGTATCCATCACATTCGTACGCAGGAATTCCATCAACGACACCGACTCTGCGTCCATCGCAATCGAGGCATTCGATAGCAGTGCGCCTAATGCAAAAAGCAAGACGGTCAATATAATCGTGACGTTAGGGTGGAAGCGCGCGATCAACTTATTGGCCTCAAAGTTCTGACCGAAGACAATAAACACAAAGATGGCGTAAAATGGGAACAAGTAGTAGAGAAATTCAAGAACCCCACCCACGACTAAGACGTGATCCGGGTAATTAAAGAAAAGTAAGATGCCGACTCCCAATACGCTCGACGAGACGATCACGTAGTTCGGCACGTAATGGGCGACGAACACGGAATTCCAGTGTCTCATTGGCGTGATTAGCACGAGCAGCGCGCCACGCAAAATATTCGCCGGCACGATCGCGATATCGGTAAGCGAATAGAGAAATAGCTTGAGCTTTTCGGAGGCTTTATTGCTTATCGCGTTGTCAAAGTTGTCGCCCGCAATCTGCACGATACCGAGGTCTTGCCGACTGTAGTTGGATTCCCACGGCAGATCCTGGCTCATGCCGTGCCTCAATTTCACGAAATAGATAAACCCATTTATAAGCAGGGAATAGACCAGCACAAAGGTGCAGAAAATCGGATTGGGATCAATCAGGCACCAGTAGACAAAGGCGCCGGTACTGATTGTCACGCCAATCAGCGGGCCCAATTTATTGGTAACAGACTGTGCAGGTGCATTCATCGTAGTTGCTGGGATAGCAATACTCGTGCGGTAAGTCAATGACGACGACTCTTTGAACCTTATGCCTAAAGACAAACAACGAATGGGTGTTTACCCTTTCAAGATTGTCTGCCCACCCTTCACCACTCTGTCGAGATTCCCAACTCGACCGGTGGAAGCACGAGTCGAATGAAGCGATGGGTCTCTATTCTACGACTCACTCGATTGAGCGACGGTTTTTCTCATCAACCGCTGCCCGTCCTCGATTTTCCAATCGCGCCAACCATTTCGTAAGTAGAAACCGTAGGCCCGAAGCGCAGGATCGAGGCTGGTTGCCAGCCAGATCTGCTGGCAACCCGTCGACGCTAACCAGCCTTCAACGCGCGATAGTAACTGACCGCCAATGCCTTGGCCCTCATACTCCGGCAACAGCGCAATCACGGTGAGCTCATGGTTCGCCGCATCCCCCATGGCGAAGCCGCCGACCTGAGCATCCGTCTCATAGAGCCAGCCTCGTTGCGAATCACGCAGCGCCGCGGCCAGCGAATCAGGCGTAATGCCCAGCTCCGTTAAGCGCTCGACAGATACTGGATTCTCCCGTGTTTGGGGTCGAAGGGTGAACAGCGCCGGCAGGTCTTTTTCTTCGATTGGTCGGATCACCGCAGAGCGACTCCGTTCAGTCCGGACTGGTGCTGAAAAAGCGTTCAGCGCAAAGGCAGTTAACTGGTCACCGCCAACGCATCGCTGACCAATCGCTCGAGCTTCTCAATGTCGGGAATGAGCGGTGATTGGCTGGCCATCGTGACCTGACACAGCACGGGAAGTGATTCACCAAACTGCTGAGGCTCAAGGGAGAGCGCATCCTCTTGCACCCGCACAAGCTGAGGAAAGCCCTGGCTGATCAAACCAAACGCGCGCGTGTTGAGATGATCGGTCAGGCAGCGTACGAGCACCACGCGCGAACGGCCCGCAGAGGGTGGCAGGTCGTCGCCGCAGATTCCCTCAAATGACACCACGGGAATCAACGAGCCTTCCCACTCGGCGGAGCCCACAAACCACGGCACACTGCCGGGGTTATCTTCTAGCTCATTGAGACTGATCACTTCCATCACGTTCGAGCGCGGAATCAGCAACGTCTTATCGGCTAACGGAATGAGCAGGCTTTGCACTTCATTAGTTTCGTCGGACATTCGCGTTCCTAACTTCGTTGTTTGATCGCGCGTGCGAGCAAGGGCTGCAGGACATCCAGTAAGGCGTTCTCCTGGTACGGCTTACCGAGGTACTTATCGACTCCCAACTCAAAGGCGCGAGCCCGATGCTTTTCCCCCACTCGCGATGTGATCATGCAGATCGGCACGTGTTGGAGTGCATCCGTATTGCGAATATGCGAGGCCACTTCATAGCCGTCCATACGTGGCATTTCAATGTCGAGCAACACGCAGTCGGGCACCTGTTCTTGCATCACCGCGACCGCATCGACGCCGTCTTTCGCCAGCAGCACTTTCATGCTATTGCGCTCGAGCAGACGCTGTGTCACGCGACGCACTGTAATGGAATCGTCGACGACCAACACAACTGGGCGCAGGTCCTCGCTCGACTCAGCTATCACAAAGTCATCGCCGTCACGCTCGTGAGTGTTGTTGCGAATCAGTGAAGCCACATCGAGAATCACGACGATGCTGCCGTCGCCCAAAATGGTGGCGCCCGCGACGCCCGTAATGCTAGACACCATCGGCCCTGCCGACTTAACCACGACCTCACGGCTACCGAGCAACTCATCGGCGAGCAACGCGCACGATTCTTCACCGGCTCGGACTAGAATCAATGGAATTGAAGCGCCCTCCAAACTCTCAGCGCTGAGTTCAGCGCCGCCGAGATACGGACTCAGCTTACGCACACTGTAGTTTTCGCCTTCGTGAGCGTACTCAATGTCCGCTTCCAGACAGTTGAGCACATCGTCTCGCTCAGCGCGCACCACACCGTGCACTGCCGGCAATGGAATCGCAAAGCGCTCGGTGCCGCAGCGAACCAACAACGCCTGACTCACCGCAAGGGTGAGCGGTAAACGTATCGTTATGACCGTCTCTTGACCGAACTGCGAGTCGAGCTGAATCGAGCCGCCCAGTTCTTTCACTTCACTGGCGACGACGTCCATGCCCACGCCCCGCCCCGCCGACTGGGTAACACTGCTCGCCGTGCTAAAGCCGTGACGGAAGATAAGGTCATACGCCGCCCGATCATCGAGTGGACGCGCATCATCGACCAAACCCAGCGCTTGCGCTTTTTGTACAATCGCCTCGGCGTCCAGTCCACGCCCATCATCGGTAACCCGTATAACCATTTCAGCGCCTTCGCGCGTCAGGTCGATATTGACAATGCCCTGCTCGGGCTTGCCGGCGCCTTGACGTGCTTGCGGCGTTTCGATTCCGTGGATAACGGCATTTCGCAGCATGTGCTCAAACGGCGGTAACATTCGCTGCAACACTTGCCGATCGAGTTCTCCCGAGGCGCCGGTCACTACCAGGCGGGCCTGCTTGTTATGCTCGCTGGCGGCCTGCCGCACGATACGCTCGAAGCGTGAAACAAAGTGTGAAAACGGCAGCATACGCGATCGAATGAGCGCATCTTGGAGTTCGCCGGTCACACGCGCTTGTTGCACCAGCAGCGATTCAGATTCGCGCGCGATATCGGTCATCAAATCTTGCAGGCTGGCCAGGTCACTGACCGATTCGGCGAGCGCTCGCGAGAGCTGCTGCAGGCCGGAATAGCGATCGAGCTCCAGAGGATCGAATTCTTCATCGCGCGTTGTCTGATCTTGATGCCGATGAAGAATTTGCGCTTCCGTTTCAATTTCGAGTTTGCGCAGCTGTTCGCGCAAACGCATGACGGTTTGCTGATGTTCGGTGAGATTAAACGAAATCGAGCCCACCTGTTCTTCGAGTCGAGCATGGAAAATGCTCACTTCGCCCGCATTGTTTAGCATATCGTCGAGCAGACGCGCATCGATGCGCGCTTTGTCTTGGGACTTCGGCTCATCACTCACGCTGGTTGCTAACGACGACACGGCCTCGCCGGTGTCGACTTCGGTGTCATCGTGCGCGTGGATGGCCGGCTCATCGAACACGCTATCGCGTCTCTCAATCGGTGCCTGCTCAAACACGTCTTCGAGCACGGGCGGTGCTGATGCGGGTTCAGGCTCGATTTTCGCCTCCGGCTCCACGGACACTTCGCGCGTCATAACCGGCACCTCGGCCGGAAGCTCACCGCGCAGCAATGCCTGGAGTGCATCGATTAACGCCGGCTGCGGAGTGACCGCCACGCTTCGCGTGAGTTGATCGGTCATCGCATGAAGCTGGTCAAAACTGGCTCGAATCGTCTTTTCATGCTCCGGTGTTGGCGCCTCACCGCCTTCACGAAGATGCTCTGCCAACGATTCGGTCTCGTGACTCAAATCGCCCATCGCCGCAATGCCCGCCATGCGCGCGCCGCCTTTGAGCGTATGCAAATGGCGCAGCAATTCTTCGAGACGTTGCGGACTGGATTCGTCGTGGGCAAACCACCCTCTGAGCGCCTGCTCTGACGCGTCGAGTATCTCCACCGCCTCTTCGGAAAAAATCGACGCGATGTCCGGATCGTAGCCAGGGCCTTCATCGGTCGGCGGCAGCATCACTTCGCCGGTACGCTCGAGTGCTTCGACCGCCTGTTGAGCGGAATCAAACAGCTGTGGCAGTGAATCGATGTCCGCGAGCAGCCACGACTGATCGGGCAGCTCAGTGAGCGAATTGACGCCACGCACGAGAAACTCGAACTGATCAGCCGCGCGCCCGATAATCGCGACTGCTTCATGGCTGAGCGGCAAACTTTCCGCCCGCGCGGTTCGTAGGTGTTGGTTGAGCGGAGTCGCAATCGCCGCCAAAGGCTGCACGTGCGCCGTATTGGAGCTGCCGCTGAGCGTGTGCCAGGCGCGATGGAGCGGCTCGCTCACCGCAAAGGGCTCGGCCTGTTGCGACACCTCAAGAATAAACTGCCGTACGTTTTCAAGATGACCGAGGCTCTCTTTGAGAAAAATGTCGTAGAGTGTCGGATCGAGCGTAATCGCGTACTCCGCATCGTTGGCCTCTTCAGCCTGCTCCGCATCCGACGTATCGACGGCGGCATCGTCGAATGTCGGGGGCAACTCCGACACCAAATGATCGGGTGGCGCTTCTTGCGGCTGCATTTCCAGCACGACGCCCGGCACCATCGCCGTGATCGACGTGTCGTCGGTGCTCGGCACCTCCGAGGTCGCTGGCGATGGGTCTTCGTCAGGCGGTGCGTCGAAGGCAGGAACGCTGACGGTGTCATCGCGATCTTTATCATCCACTTCGGGACGCGCCTCGCCTCGGTCAAAGGCATCTTCGGCGATGGCCACGATCAAACTGTCGTCGATGACATCCTCGGATATTTCAAGCTCAGTCATCGTATCGTCGGCAGGGGGTACGGTAGCGTCAGCCGCCGGTGGGGCATCGCCCAAATCTTCCAAGACCTCTTCCAGTCCGGTTACCACATCCTGCGCTACCGCCGATGGTTCCTCGTCCACCGCCGGCAGCTCGACGTCAGACTCGGCGTCGTTCGACTCTACCGCAAACTCATCAAACGGCTCTTCTTTTTCGATCGGCCGTTCAACCAGCTGCCAAGCGCGCTCCATCAATCGGTTGAGCGACGCCGGCGTCGGTGTGCCCATCTCTAGCTGCTCAATGAGCGCTGGCAAGCCGTCAACGGCTTCTTCAACCGTCGCCACCACCTCGGGTGTGGCTTCAAAATCATGGCCGACGACTTTATTGACCAGATTCTCGAAGCTCCAGGCGTATTCGCCAATCAGCATCGCACCGACCATGCGACCGCTGCCTTTAAGTGTGTGTAAGGAACGTCGAATCGTTAGCAGCACTTCCCGATTGGTCAGCTCCTGCTTCCAACGAGGCAAGGCGCGACGCAACGTCACCACTTCCTCTTTGGCTTCCTCAATAAAGAGTTCGAGTAGCTCCGGATCAACCCGTCGGCCACTGATGCCCGCAATGGGCTCTTCGAGCGCCGCCGCCCGACGCGCGGCGTCGGAATCGGCATTAAGCTTCGCGGCCTGGCGCACACCGGTGGCTTCAAAGACGCCCGTCGACGCCGGCTCATCGATCTGTGGGGTCGTGTCAACCGCCGCCGGTCCCTCGGTGTCCGGTTGACGTTTAATCGACTCCAGGCAGCGTTCGGCGTTGTCGAGCATATACCAAGGATCAGACCGGCCCGACCGCACTGTTTCCATGTAGTACTCGATGCTCACAATCGCATCGGCGAGACGATCAAGCTCATGCGTGTGGCGGTTGATGTCGTCTTCGCCCGTCACCGCACTGATATGCCATTCAATGCGTTCAAGAAGCTCAGCCGCACGCTCTTTTTCGAGCATGCCAAGTCCGGCTCGAATACCCGTAATAAGCTTGGGAATCGAATCGAGCACCGCGCCGTGATCCGGATTGTCGACAAACTGCGACAGCATCTCTTTAATACGGGTCAGGTTCACGACACATTCGCGCAGCACGGCACCGGCCACGTTTTTGCGATCCGCCGCCGCCGCCACATCGCTCGCGCTCGTCGGCTGTTCGTCTTTTTTCTCGGGAATAATGACGCCCAAGAGCTGCTCGTCGATCGCGTCTTCGACATTGATCAACGTCGCCGCGATATGCAAAAGCTCGTCGTCGCCTGAGCGCTTGTCCTCAATAAAGGTGTGCAACCGCCGCGCTTCGCCGGCAACCTGCTGGCGCAATGCGTCCAGTCCCAGCATGCCCAGCGTGTCGCTGAGTTTTTTCATCGATTCGCGCTCGGGCTCGAGCTCTTGATGGTTGTCGCTCTTGGTGCGCACAAAGACGTCGATCGCGTCTTTAACGTTGCCCACGTCTTGCTTGATTGCCGCGCCAACGGTTTTCATTAGCTCCACGCTCGGCCCCTGGAGCGAGGTGTGTTCGCCGGCTGTTCCCGCCTCGCCCGGCTCGAGAAGCTCCGACAAACTAAATGAATTCTTGATGCCGGTGACACGCTTTCCGTCGGAGTCAGAGCGCGCGACGTAATACAATAGGTTGTTAATCAGATTGCGAGGGGGATCTTGAGTAAAGCCTTCCTCGCCCTCGAGCGTTAGGCGCTTGAGCACCGCATCCGCCTGTCCCAGCAGACGCTTAATCGCGGCGCTTGGTAATAGACCACTTTCTTGAACCGCCTCGACAACGCCCCCCAGCACCCACCAAAACTGGTACACAGACGATACGGCGGCTCCGGCCTCAAGTTTGGCGGCCACACCGCCCAGACGCGCAAGATTATTGAGCGCATCTTCACCACGAAGCCAGCCTAATAGCGCCTTTTGATAGTGTGGTCGGAGCTTTCGAGCCAGCACTTTGTAGTCCAGACTTTCCGGCGGTTTGGCACGCTCGGGCGTGGCGCCACCCTGGTCAATGTTGAGCACAAACAGCGAGCTTTCCGACAACAGCGGACTGCCGCGCACGGCGCGCAAATCGTTGAGCAGCGGCAGCAACACCAGCGGCACGTCGTGGCCGCCGCCGGCAACACGGTCGAGATAACCAGGAATCTGAACAATCGCGCGTGACAGCACTTCGAGACCGTCGTCGATGCCCGCGTCGCCATCGTGCATTTTGCGCGCGAGCGACACCATCTCTTCAACCAGTAGTGCACCGCCGTATACCTCGACCATGCGCAAGGCGCCGTGTGCAGCGTGGAGCAGATCACCAACATTGGCCAAGTGCTCTTTCGCGTCGCGATTGTCTGCGTACTTCTGGAGTTGGTTACGCGCGTCGCCGAACGTGGTGCTCAGCTCTACTCGCACCCACTCCAAACCCTCGGCAGGCGATCGCGTGGCCACATTACTCATCGCTGCCCTCGCTGCGTGTGGTGTCTACCGGCTCTTTCACGTTGAGGATTTCTCGTTTTCGATAATGGTTTCAATAAAGTCGTTCTCTTCGGTCGCCACAAGGTCCTGTAACAGGGCGTCCTCTTCTTCGGCCACGGCCTCCGCTTCCTCCATCACCATTTCTTTTGGCAGCGTAAACCCGGTCACCGAGTGTCGAAGCTGAGAGGCCATCTCCGCCAGCTTGCTGATCGAGTCCGACGTCGCACTGGTGTTTTCTGCCGTTTGCGCGCTGATTTCCTGCAGTACGCTCATGTTACGCGTGACGTCCGAGGCCGCCGTGGCCTGTTGTCGAGCAGACCCGGAAATGTTTTGTACCAAACTGGCAATCTGATTCGACACTTTTTCGATTTCGTCGAGGGCCGCGCCCGCGTTTTCAGCCAGCAGCGCGCCGCTCACGACATCGGTTGTGCTGCGCTCCATCGAGACGACCGCTTCATTGGTGTCGGCCTGAATGGTTTTGACCAGCACTTCGATTTGTTTAGTGGCGTTGGTGCTACGTTCGGCGAGCCGTTGCACTTCGTCGGCCACCACACCAAAACCGCGACCAGCTTCGCCGGCCATCGACGCCTGAATGGAGGCGTTGAGCGCCAAAATATTGGTTTGCTCGGCAATGTCGTTAATCAGTTCAACGATGTTGCCAATTTCTTGAGAACTCTCACCGAGGCGCTTAATACGCTTCGATGTGTCTTGAATGGTCTCCCGAATGGTGTTCATCCCGTCGATCGTGCGACGCACGGCCTCACCGCCCTTGTGCGCAATTTCAACCGAATGACGTGTCACTTCGCTGGAGCGTTCGGCATTGCTCGACACCTGCTCGATGGAGTGGGCCATCTTTGCAATCGAATCGGTCGCCGACGCCACTTGTTTGGATTGGTTGTCACTGGCCTTGGCCAGATGGTTGGCTGAGGCCTGTGTTTGGCGAGCGGCAGAATCGACTGACTCGGCCGCACCATCGATGGTCGACACGAGGTCGCGCAAGGCCTCGATCGCGTAGTTAATCGCATCCGCAATCGCACCGGTGATGTCCTCGGTTACTGTGGCTTCCACCGTCAGGTCGCCGTCGGCCAGATCACCCATCTCGTCGAGCAGACGCAAGATGGCTTCTTGCTGTTTATCGGCCACATCCGAGCCCGTCTCTACCGCTACCGGTGGCTCTTCAGGGCGTGATCGCGCGCCGATCATCAGTCCCAGAGCCGACAATAACGCGCCACCGAGCAATGCGAGTGGTAACCACGACGACTGCCACCATGAACTCGTACCGGCTTCGGCGCGCACGCTGCCCAAACGCAGATTCAACGCACGAGCAGCTGTATCGATTTGCGCCGCCGCGAGCTGCGTTTCTTTTGCCGCCTCCAACGCGGTAAGCGTGTTACCCAACTCTTGAGAGACACTGGCCATCGCGCTTTGCACGGCCGTCAGTTGAGACTGTTGCGCACCGCTCAAGGCCGGCACGCCAGCTACAGTGCCCGAGCCGCCAAAGCTGCTCACCACCTCGCGCAAAAACAGTTCCGGGTCTTGCATCGGTTTGGCCGTCAGCGCCAGTCCGCGCTGCTCCAGGGCCAAAACAAGCTGTTCGGCCTGTAACTCCACACGCTCGAGTACCGGCGAGAATTGCTGACGCTGTCGAGGCGTAAGCGCCGCGGTCACGTTACCCATTTCACTGAGCAATGCCCCAACGCGTTGGCTCGCAAGTGCGGCCGAGTCAAGGCTTCCGATGACCGCTTCTTGTCCATCGATCACCTTCTTAACGCTGGCAACGACCAACCCCCACGAGCCCGCAACACGTTCGGCATTGAGCCCATCGATACTCGCGGCGTTGCGCTGAACTTCTCGCTGATTCATGAAACGACTGTTTTGTTTTTTCAGTCGCTCAAAGGCCGCTTCTTGTCCATTCACGGCTTCTTGCGCATCCAGTGCGGCGGTGAGCGCCTCGGATGACAGCGTCAAAAACTGAGCGTGCTGGCTCGCACCGGCTGCTTCACGATTGCCCAGCACATGGAGAGCGGCAGCCGCAATCAACAAAATGCAGAGCAAGATGCCGAAAAACAGGGCGCTACCCGCCCCTCGCTCACGTCTCATCATGATTCAATACTCGTCCGTTAATGCGATTGTTGCCTGTTGCTTGAAGCACCGCTGCAAATGTGCCGCTAGTGCATTGCGGCGCCGTCGCCACCGCTATTAATCAGTTTAATGACATCGATCACCGCCCAATTGCTATCGTCCTGGGCAAAGGTGCCCAACACAAAATCGCTCAACGGAGAGGACGAGCGCGGCGCCATCGTCATCTTGGCCGGAAAGCGGCGAAAGCCGAACACTTCATCCACGACGATCGCCACCGGCGCCGGCTCAATATTAATCAGCACAATGCGGCTATCTCGACCGATGAGCGTCGGTTGATCACCACAGTACAAACGCACATCGATGACCGGAAACAGCGTGCCGCGTACGTTCGACAACCCCAGCATCCAGCGCCGAGAGCCCGGAACGCGCGTGGTGGCCGGTTTCTTGAGCACTTCGAGCACCTGCTCTTGGGGAACCAGGTAGTTGATACCATCAATCGCGACACCAACTCCCACCCATTCGGTGCGCGCTTTTTGCACCTGCACGTCGGCGGCGCGCGCGCGGCTTTCCATTTCGCGCAGCAGCGCGAACGGTTGATCGGATAATCCGGACAGACTTGACTGCGTCATAATCAGGCCAGTGCAGCCGCCGTCTTTTCGATGAGGTCAGCCGCGGAAAAAGGCTTAACGATATAATCGACAGCGCCTTGTCGCATGCCCCAAATGCGGTCCGTTTTTTGATTCTTGGTGGTCACCATGATCACCGGAATATCGGCGGTGGCCGGATCCCGACTCAATTGCCGTGTGGCCTGAAAGCCGTTTAGGCCAGGCATTACCACATCCATAAGAATCAGATCGGGCTGCTTGTCGCGCGCGATTTGAACACCCACTTCGCCGCTTTCGGCCGATAGGATGTCGTAACCCTCACTCTCGAGCGCCGCTTTGATCACGTGCACCTCCGTCGGTGAATCATCAACGATAAGTACGACTGGCATGGTTTCTCCCGACAGACTGCTAGCGACCGACGTGACGCTCGATAGCGCCCAGCAGTTCGTCTTTGGTAAAAGGTTTGGTGAGGTATTGCTCCGAGCCCACGATGCGACCCCGAGCGCGATCAAACAGTCCGTCTTTACTCGACAGCATGATGACCGGCGTGCTGCGGAACACTTTGTTGTTTTTGATCAGCGAACAGGTTTGGTACCCGTCCAGTCGAGGCATCATGATGTCGACGAACACGATGTCAGGCTGGTGATCAGCGATTTTCGACAGTGCGTCGAACCCGTCTTCAGCGGTAAACACATCACAGCCTTCTTTCGACAACAGCGTCTCCGCCGTGCGTCTGATAGTCTTACTATCGTCAATGACCAGTACTTTCAAACCGGATAGATCGTTGGGATTGGATGTCACACTGATTGTCCTCGAACGCGAGCCTGCCGGGCTCTTCTGATGGCAACGTCGTCACGCGCGACGCCACCTCGAAGGGATAAACTGGTCCGGCGCATTAAGCGCTGTGACCAGAGAGTGATAAACTACCATGCTCTCAGGTGTTATTGACTGAAAAGCAACGTGTTTTTGGCGATTACGCCTACCTTTTAACACATTGGAAGCCGCGCTTCCATTTGCCCATTCAAGAATTCGCGCATTGTCCGTGAAAAGACCCGTTCACTGCGCTGATCGTCCGGCCAAGGAGTATCGATTTTGACAACAACCAACCGCGTGATGGGCATCATTATGGACCCCATCGACGCCATTAAACCGGTCAAGGATTCCAGTTTCGCCATGCTGCTCGCTGCTCAGCGAGCCGGCTATGCGATACGGTATTTCAATCTCAATGACTTGCGGCTGGAGCGTGGTAGGGCCCTCGGCAGGAGTCGGGCGCTCACGGTACGTGACGACCCCAACCACTGGTTCGAACTGGACGACGAGCGCGATGCACCGCTCGGCGAGCTCGATGTCATCCTAATGCGCAAAGATCCGCCCTTTGACATGGAATACATCTATGCGACCTACATTCTCGAGCGCGCTCAGGCGCAGGGCGCGCTGGTGGTCAACAATCCCTCGAGCCTTCGCGATGTTAATGAGAAGGTCTATACCGCTTGGTTTCCCGAATTTTGTCCCGATACGTTGATCACCCGATCCATGGACGATCTGCGCGCATTTCACGATCGACTCGGAAAAATGGTGGTCAAGCCACTGGATGGCATGGGTGGTGCCTCGATTTTTGTGGTCAATGAACACGACGGTAATCGCAACGTGATTTTCGAGACGCTGACTGAGTATGGCCAACGATTTGCGATGGCCCAGCAATATCTGCCCGAGATCAAGGACGGCGACAAACGCATTTTGATCGTCGATGGCGAACCGATTCCCTATTGTCTTGCGCGTATTCCCGGCGCCGACGATGCGCGTGGCAATCTGGCGGCGGGCGGCACCGGGCGGCCCCAACCACTCAGCGATCGCGACAAAGCCATTTGTGCGGTGGTTGGTCCTGCGATGCGCGAACTCGGCCTGTTGTTTGTCGGGCTTGACGTCATCGGCGACTACATTACGGAAATCAATGTGACGAGCCCAACCGGCATTCGCGAACTGGACGCCGGCTACGATCTGGACATCGCCGGCACGCTGATGGCAGCCATCGGCAAACGTCTGGACGCCTAGTCGCCTGTACCCTCGGTCACCCGCCCATGCGCATCAGAGCAATGTGCGACCGCATCCCCGGTTGGCGGGTGCCGATCGGGTGGGCGCGATGACAGACCGACGGAATCCGGCCCTCCCCACTCTCTTTGGCCTGAAAGTCGGCGCGCTCACGCTGCTGTTGGCGTTCACGCCGTCGTGCATCGAGCCCCCACCGCGTGTGGTGACCATCGACTTTTTGGCGTTCAGCACCACCGTGTCCTTGAGTGTCTATGCCCCGTCCAACGACTTTTACCTCACGACAGTGCCCGCCATCGAAGCCCGTTTGGCGACGCTCGACACGCGATGGCGAAGTTTCGGCGACGGCAGTTTGGGTCGCCTCAATGACGCGCTCGAACGCTCCGACTGTGCCACCACCGACGCCGATACCCATGCGCTGATCGTGCGTGCACTCGATTATCGCGTGCGCAGCCAGGGCTTATTTGACCCGACTTTAGGCATTGAAGTCGATCACCATGGATTTCGTGACACGGCTCAAACAGAGCGCGCCGAATTACCAACGCGCAAAGGCGCTGTGTCGATCACCGATTCAACGATATGCGCCGACGGGCCCGTACGTCTCGACTTGGGTGGCATCGCCAAGGGCGCCATCGCTTTGGATCTGGCCACACTTCTACGCAACCACAATGCACCCGACGCGATCATCAACCTCGGGGGTGATTTGCTGGTGCTGGGAACACGCGGCCCACAACCGTGGCGCGTGGCCATTCAACATCCGCGCGCGCCTGGCGTCATCGCCACGTTCGATGTGCACGATGGCACCGCCGTATTCTCGTCGGGGGACTATTTTCGACGACGACCCGCGCCGACGCTGGAGCACGCCGATCACGACGGTTCGGCGCGCGGTACGGCGGACATCGACGCCGTCCGCGCGAGGCCACGTGACGATGTTGGACCTCACCATATACTCGACCCCCGAACAGGCAACCCGGCTCGTGGCGCCATCGCCACCACGGTGATGCATTCTGATCCGGTCTTGGCCGACGTGGCCGCCACCGCGCTAATGGTGGCCGGGCCTCAGTCATTTGAAGAGATCGCCGCACGGCTTGAGATCGACGAGGCCCTACTGATCGACGCCGAGCTCGCGGTGCACCGACTGCCCGGCACGAGCGTCGAACTGCCGATACGCTTGCGCTGACGGCAGGGCGCTCAAAGGCCTAATTTGGGGTCAGAAAGAAGACCCGCGTCACAGATCCGACTGCCACCGGATGAGTCTGGCCGGTATACTGGTCGTTCGCATGAACACCCGTCTTTCAAAAACCGGTGCAGGGCGCGATCAATGAATCTCGTCGCGACACCCAACCAAAACGACAAGCTTGTGACGGCGCTGTTTATCACGGGGCTGTTGCACGGCGTGCTGATTCTGGGTGTTAGTTTCGACTTCATGCCGCCGCCGAATTTTCTCGGCAGCCCGTCGCTGGAAGTGATCTTGGTCCAGGATCCCAAGCAGAGCGACCTCGCGCCGGATGACGCCCACTACCTGTCCGAACAAAACCAGAGCGGCGATGGCACCACCACTGAAAAAGTACGAGCGGAATCGCGGCTGAGTAATCGCGCACCGATGTCTAACGCGGGCACCGATGAAGGCAACGCCATCCAGTCCAATCCTGCCGCCGCCAAGAACGACGTCAGCCTGATTGTCTCCCGCAGTTTGTCCGAACACTCGAAACTGAGCCTGCGCGAACGCGAGGACAGCCAAACCGAGGCAACCGAAGCGATGCTCATGCGGGAAACGGAAAACGCGCCCGATTTGGTCAGCGAGTTCGATGACAGCACGCAAATTCACAGTCCCGAATTGCGCGAACTGTTTGTGTCAGTCAACACAAAAAAAACCGAGCTCGCGCGCTACTTAGTGATGTGGAAACGCAAAATCGAACAGGTGGGTACGCTCAACTTTCCGAACCAAGCGCTGCTGCAAGGACTGTCGGGCAACCCCACGCTCGAGGTCGCGATTTCCGCCAACGGTTTTTTGGAGGATGTGGTGCTACGTCGCTCATCGGGCGAACCACGCGTCGATCAAGCAGCGATGAATATTGTGCGCCTCGCCTCTCCGTTCGAGCCTTTTCCCGCGGAAATTCGTAACAAATACGACGTGATGCGATTTGTGTACATTTGGCAATTTGTGGACGGTGAAGCGCTCGATGGGGCCGTGAAACTACCGGCGGCAAACTGAGTCTGAGACTAAGAGACCGACACGGTTGTCGTCGGTTTTCGTGCTCATCAATTGGGGGTACCATAAAGGCTATGACGCACTTTGCTAATCAGTTCATGATCGCCATGCCGGGACTTCAGGATCCTGGGTTTTCGCGCACGGTGAGCATTATTTGCGAACACAACGAACAGGGCGCGCTGGGGCTTGTGCTCAACCGGCCGAGCGATATCAATGTCGGAGAGCTGTTGGCGCAAATGGATCTGACCACGGCCAATGACCAACTGGCTGCGCAAGCGGTGCTCCATGGCGGCCCAGTTTCACGGGATCGCGGCTTTGTTCTGCACGAGGAACGCGGCCCATGGGAATCGACCATGAGCGTGTCACCCGATCTTCAGCTCACCACCTCGCGGGATATCCTCGAAGCCATGGCCAACGGCGAAGGCCCAACGCGCGCCGTCATGACAGTGGGATATGCGGGCTGGAGTGCGGGCCAATTGGAAGAAGAAATGACAGCCAATTCATGGTTATCGGCCGATTACTCCTCTGACATTCTGTTCAACACCCCGGTCGAGCAACGTTGGTCGGCCGCCACTGCCCTTCTGGGCATCGACCCGCATCAAATTACCGGCGAGGCCGGCCACGCGTGAGTAGCGCCGGCGCCGTATCCACGGTGATGGCGTTTGACTATGGCAAACGACGCATCGGCGTCGCGGTGGGTAGCACGTTGATCGGCACCGCCAACCCCTTGACCACACTCCACCATACGGGCGACCCCGACTGGACAGCGATCGACAAGCTCGTGCGCGAGTGGGGACCCGACCTGCTGCTGGTTGGCCTACCGCTTATGCTCGACGATTCTCCGAGCGCAAACACCGTCGACGCGGAGCGTTTTGGCGCAAACCTGCAAGAACACACCGGGCGCAAGGTCATTATGGTGGACGAAAAGCTCTCGTCCGCCGCCGCGCGGGATGAAATTCGAGCGCGCCGACAGGCGGGAATGGCCAAGCGCACGCAACCGGGTGATATAGACAAATTTGCTGCACAAGTCATACTACGCACCTGGCTTAATCAACGTGGCGGACGTCAACCGGAGAACGGTGACGGATAACTCATGCAGCACTTTGTTTCGATTCAAGATTTAACCCGCCCTGAACTCGAAGCACTGATTGATGATGCCGCCCGCCGAGCCTCAAAGCCCGTGCGTCACGACACCTCTTTGGCTCATATCTGTGTGGCCAGCTTATTTTTTGAGAACAGCACGCGCACACGCGTGTCGTTTGAGCTCGCGGCAAAGCGCCTCGGGGCGCATCACGTCAATGTTGATCTTGCCTTGTCCTCACGATCCAAAGGCGAATCCGAATGGGATACCGTCGCCACGTTGCAGGCGATGGGAATCGACCAGCTAGTGGTGCGCACGTCAACGGTCGGACTACCGGCGATGCTCGCTGAAAAAGCCAGTCGCGTTCAAATCATCAATGCCGGCGAGGCCAACGTGTCTCACCCGAGCCAGGCACTGCTGGATTTGGTCACGCTCAAGCAGCGCAAAGGACGCATTGACGATCTATCGATCGCCATCATCGGCGACATCGCTCACTCGCGCGTAGCACGCTCATTTGTTCAGGGCGCATCCAAGCTCGGCTGCCGTGATATCCGATTGGTCGCGCCGAGGCAATGGCAGGCCAGTCGCGAGGACTTTGCCGGCTTATCGTTTACCGACGAACTGGCGCCCGCCATCGCCGACGCCGATGTCGTGATGGCCTTGCGCATTCAAAAAGAGCGCCTCGATAAAGACGATGAGATGGACCTGGACGACTATCGCGCGCGTTTTTCGTTGACCACTGAACGCCTAAAAACGGCGCGCGACGCACTGCTTG
Source organism: Pseudomonadota bacterium (assembly GCA_039028935.1). Lineage (NCBI taxonomy): Bacteria > Pseudomonadati > Pseudomonadota > Pseudomonadota bacterium. The sequence goes on from JBCCHD010000010.1 coordinate 48,707, forward strand.
TGATGCATCCGGGACCCATTAATCGCAACGTCGAGCTCAGTGATGCCGTCGCCGATGGCCCGCAATCGGTAATTGAGGAACAGGTGGCCATCGGGGTGTCGGCGCGTATGGCCATCTTAAGTGCACTCGCGGAGCATCGCGCATGAACGGCACGGCCAATAGCCATCGCAACACCATCTTTGTCGAAGAGGCGCGCATCCTGAGTCAGGATGTGTACAGCGACGAGCAGTTTATTCTGCGCGTACACGCACCCAAATGTGCGGCGGCGGCCCTGCCCGGCTCGTTTGCGCACGTAACCTGCGACCCGACGCTGCCGATGCGACGACCACTCTCCATTATGCGCGTAGACGCCGACCAGGGATGGGTCGACTTTCTGTATAAGATCGTGGGTGATGGACTGCGGTTACTATCCTTGCGCAAACCGGGCGATTGCCTAAGTGTCATGGGCCCAATTGGCAAGCCATTTGTGCTTCATCCCGAGCGCCCCCGGCCTCTGTTGCTCGGAGGCGGTGTCGGTATCCCACCGATGGTGTTCCTGGCCGATGCGCTCCGCGATGATACGGATTACTCCCCGGTTCTGTTCATGGGCTCAGAAGTGCCGTTTCCCTTTGAGCTCACCACCTCAGCGCTGCCCATGCCCGGCATCGAGCCCTCGATCAATCAGACTCTAGCGCTTCTCGAGCGCTGGCAAATCCCAGCCCGCCTTACCTCGCTTCAAGGGTATGACGGCTGTTTCGAGGGCTATGTGACGCAGGCAGCCGCGTCTTTTCTCGACACCCTGGACGATGCGGCGAAAAAAGACATTGAGATATTCTCCTGTGGTCCCACACCCATGCTCGAAGCGGTCGCGAAACTGGCACGTGACTACCATCTGCCTGCGCAGGTTTCATTGGAAGAACACATGGCGTGCGCCGTTGGGGGCTGCGCCGGCTGCGTCGTTCGCGTCGAGAACGACCAGGGCGTGAGCATGCAGCGAGTGTGTGTGGACGGTCCGGTTTTCGAAGCACGCGACGTTTTTCCCGCCGCGTAGCACTCCAACCTAGCCGAAATTGATTTTCGTTTCGAGATTGGCGCGTGAATCGGCCGCGCTGAGCGCCGCTTCGAGCGTCACGCGACCTTGCTTGTAGAGTTCATAGAGCGACGAATCAAACGACTGGATGCCATTCTCGGATGACTCGGCTACCGCCTCTTTAATCGCGTCGATGTCGCCCTTAAGAATCTGCTCTTGAATATGCGGTGTATTGAGCATGATCTCGATGGCCGCACAGCGCATCCCGTTTTTCCCGGGCACCAGACGTTGTGAAATTATGGCGCGCAAATATTGCGACAGATCCATGAGAATCTGCGCATGCTGCTCGGTAGGAAACATATTGATGATGCGATCGAGCGTTTCTGCGGTATTGTTGGCGTGGAGTGTCGACAGACACAAATGCCCTGTACCCGCCAGCGCAAGTGCCGACTCCATTGTTTCGCGATCGCGAATCTCACCGATCAAAATCACATCCGGCGCTTCGCGTAACGCGCTTTTCAGTGCCCGCGCATACGACATGGTATCGACCCCGACTTCACGCTGATTAATCAGGCAGTTCTTATTCGGGTGAAGAAACTCGATGGGATCTTCAATCGTTAAAATGTGATCGCTCGATGATTCATTGCGGTGATTAATCATGCCCGCAATGGTGGTTGACTTACCGGAGCCCGTCGCGCCGACCATCAAAATCAGACCGCGCTTACGCATGATGAGATCTTTGAGAATGGGCGGCATGCCGAGCTCGTCGAGGCGCGGTAAATCGGACGTGATGTAGCGCAACACCATCGCGACGTTGCCGCGTTGATGAAAGATGTTAACGCGGAATCGACCGAGCCCTGGTTCGGAGATGGCGAAATCAATCTCAAGCTCGCGCGCGAACTGATCGAGCTGCTCCTCATTCATCAGACCAAACGCCGCTTGTTTCACCATCTTGGGCGTCAGCTCTGTGTTGTTCACGGGGATAATCCGCCCATCGATCTTAATTTTGACCGGCGCGTAAGTTGTGAAAAACAGGTCGGAGGCTTTTTTCTCCACCATGAGTTTGAACAGGGGCTTGGTATTCATTGCGTCTCAGTCAGTGCGGTAGAAGTGTGACGAACAGCGAAGATCAATCGGCGCGTCGATGCGCGACGTTAAAACTGTTTAGCGTCCGGTTCGTGCTCCATGATGCGCAGACTTTGACCGCCTTCATCCTGAGCTTTGAATTCACGTTTGCTTTCCAGCTTGATACGTAATCGAAGTTCGTTCTTCGAGTCAGCGTTGCGCAACGCTTCCTCATAGCCGATCGCTTCTTCCTCGTACAGATCGAACAACGCCTGATCAAACGTCATCATGCCGAGGCGGTTGGACTTTGCCATTACCTCTTTAATTTGCGCCACTTCTCCCTTAAAAATAAGATCGGAAATAAGTGGCGAAGCGAGCATGATCTCCATAGCGGCTATCCGGCCCACGTTGTCCGCACGCGGAATCAGTCGCTGCGAGACTAAGGCGCGAATGTTGAGCGACAAGTCCATGAGCAGCTGGTCACGTCGTTCCTCGGGGAAAAAGTTGATGATGCGATCAAGGGCTTGGTTGGCGCTGTTGGCATGGAGCGTGGCCAGGCACAAGTGGCCGGTTTCGGCAAATTGAACGCCATATTCCATCGTTTCGCGGTCACGAATCTCGCCGATCAAAATCACATCGGGCGCCTGTCGTAAGGTATTTTTGAGCGCCGCGTGCCAATTATCAGTATCCACACCCACTTCGCGTTGCGTAACCACACAACCCTCATGCGGATGAACATACTCAACCGGGTCTTCAATCGTAATGATATGACCGCGAGAGTTCTTATTTCGGTGTCCGATCATTGCAGCCAGTGTGGTTGATTTACCCGAACCGGTGCCGCCCACGATAATGACCAGCCCACGCTTGGACATCACCACTTCTTTGAGCACCGGGGGCAATTTTAGATCGTCGAACACTGGGATATCAGTAGTGATCGTTCGCAGCACCGCGCCCGTATTGCCCTGCTGAACAAACGCGTTAGCTCGAAAGCGGCCAATGCCTTTGGGGCTGACCGCAAAATTGCACTCTTTGTTTGCGTCGAATTCTTTGGTTTGTTTGTCGTTCATGATCGAACGCACCAGCATCGCGCTTTGCGATGCCGTTAACGGGGTCTGCGACACTGGTGTGATCACCCCATCGATTTTGATCGCCGGCGGGAAACCTGTGGTGATAAAAAGGTCGGATGCGTTTTTGGACACCATGCCGCGCATGAGGTCTTGCATCAATTTAATCGCTTGATCACGTTCCATGACGGGCTCCTGTTCCCCTGAGCTTAAAACTGCTCTTTATGGACAGCACGGAAACGTGCTTCTTCCCTGCTCACCACGCCCTTGCGGACAAGATCGAGCAAACACTGATCGAGAGTTTGCATGCCGGCCGCCTGGCCGGTTTGAATCGCCGAATACATCTGAGCGATTTTATTCTCACGAATGAGGTTCCGAATAGCGGGTGTGCCGATCATGATTTCGTGTGCCGCGACTCGGCCGCCACCGTTTTTCTTGAGCAATGACTGCGATATCACCGCGCGTAACGACTCAGATAGCATCGAGCGCACCATGTCTTTCTCGGCGGCTGGAAACACGTCGACTACGCGGTCAATGGTTTTGGCTGCGCTGCTGGTGTGCAGGGTGCCAAACACAAGGTGACCGGTTTCGGCGGCGGTTAATGCCAGGCGAATGGTCTCCAGATCGCGCATTTCACCCACGAGCACAATGTCGGGGTCTTCTCGCAGTGCAGAACGCAGCGCCTCGTTAAAGCCCAATGTATCGCGATGCACTTCGCGCTGGTTAATCAGCGACTTCTTGCTCTCATGTACGAATTCGATGGGGTCTTCCACCGTCAACACATGGTCGGGCTTTGTATCATTAATGAAGTCGATCATCGCCGCGAGTGTGGTGGACTTACCGGAACCAGTTGGTCCCGTTACCAGCACAATACCGCGGTTGGTCAGCGAAATATCCTTAAAAATTTTGGGCGCATCCAGGTCATCGAGCGTAAGTATCTTCGATGGGATGGTTCGAAACACCGCGCCAGCACCGCGATTGTGATTAAACGCGTTAACACGAAAACGCGCCAGACCTGGAATTTCAAACGAGAAGTCGGTTTCAAAGAACTCCTCATAATCCTTTCGCTGCTTATCGTTCATGATGTCATACACCATGCTGTGCACTTCTTTGTGCTCGAGCGCGGGCATGTTGATGCGCTTAATGTCGCCATCGACGCGAATCATGGGCGGAACGCCCGACGACAGATGTAAATCCGATGCGTCGTTTTTGACGGCGAACGCCAGTAGTTGTGCAATATCCAAGGCCATGCGCTGCGTGTCCCCTATGGGTTTCCCTGCGATAATCCGACGGCAACCGTGCGGTCGTCAGGGTTTAACTTAATACTGTATATCGGTTAAACCGAATGGTCATGCGTTTGCACCCCATTGGGGCGCACTTTTTCGCCTCAGAGGGGTCATTCAGGCCATACTGCGACGCCGCAGAACCGCTTGATGCGCTAGAGTATACCGACAATGTGGAGCAAAAAGTTTGACCCAAATCACACATAATCTGATGAATATTCAGGAAAGAATCGCCTCGGCGGCGCGCGCGAGTGGACGGGATCCAGCCTCGGTCAAACTGCTGGCGGTCAGCAAGAAACACCCTGCGGAGGCGATTCTCGACGCGCAGGCGGCGGGTCACATCCACTTTGGAGAGAACTTCGCGGCCGAGGCTCTCGACAAACAGCGGATCATCGACGCGCAAAATGCGCCCGCCGCCGCCGAGGCGCTTCGCTGGCATTTTATTGGCCGCATTCAATCCAACAAGGCGCGGCAGGTGGCGACCCACTTTTCGTGGGTGCATAGCCTTGACCGCGATAAAATTGCGCGCCGACTTGATCAATTTCGAGGTCCCGGTCAACCCCTAAACGTGCTCGTGCAAATCAACTTAAGCGATGATTCGACTCGGTCTGGGGTGCCCGTTGATGAGGCCCCGGCGTTTATCGAGCGAACCCGTGCGCTTCCCAGGCTACGCGTACGCGGCCTGATGGCCATGGCGCCCGCAACCGATGACTATGACGAACAAGCGGCCGCGTTCGCCAAAGTCGAGGCGCTCAGCCAGTCGCTTCAACAAAAATGGCCCGATCTGGTGGAACTGTCGATGGGCATGTCGGGCGACCTCGAGGCAGCGATCGCGCACGGAGCCACTTGGGTGCGAATCGGCACCGATGTGTTTGGCAAACGTCCCGTCGACTGACACACTAACACCGCGATACGACGCGCCGAAGCGGTAGGGAGTGGTCTTAACACCGACCGCATGGCGCGCCGAACGACACGCTGCGTGCGCGAGCACGTTGCCGTGATGCCGCCTTACCGTGATTGGCTTGACCGGCGGCACCCTTTTTTTACCGTGTCGAGTAACCGACACCCACGAGGCCCAACTCATGCAGACAATCCGTGTGACTTTTATCGGCGGCGGTAATATGGCCGGTGCCCTTATTCAGCGTTTGGCAACACTCACGCTGGAGAATGACGCGCCCGCCTATGCTTGTCGCGTCGCCGACCCAAGTCCCGAACAGCGGCAGCATTTGGCGACCTTACCCGGTGTCACGACCTTTGCGGATAATAATGAGGCGATCGAAGGGGCGGACTGCGTCGTGCTCGCGGTCAAACCACAAATTATGCGCGCGGTGTGCACAGAGGCGGCCACCGCGGTGGCGGCGACTACGCCCCTTATTGTGTCGGTGGCAGCGGGCATTGGTTGCGATCAGATGAGCCACTGGTTCGACGGCTATCGACGAGTGGTTCGAGTGATGCCCAACACGCCCGCGTTACTCGGCGTGGGTGCGACGGGTCTGTACGGCGACCGCGCGGTCACTGAAGCGGATCGCGCACTGGCGGACGCCTTGTTCAGCGCGGTCGGCGTCACGGCCTGGGTTGACCAAGAATCGCTAATCGATGCGGTCACGGCGGTATCGGGTAGTGGGCCTGCCTACTTTTTTTATCTGCTCGAAGCGATGGAAGACGCCGGTCGGGCCCAAGGTCTGCCCACAGCGATGGCGCAGACTCTGGCGCGTCAGACCGCGTTGGGGGCCGCGCACATGGCGTTGGCCGAACGCGATACACTCCATGCCGTGCGTGATCGGGTGACGTCACCAGGCGGCACCACTGCAGCAGCACTCGATGTCTTGGCGTCGCGCGACCTGCCGTCTATCATGCGGGAAGCCATGGACGCGGCCAACGCGCGCGCCGTCGAGTTGGCTCATGAATTTGGCTCGGACTAATCGGTTATGAACGCACTGATATTTATTTTGAATTTCGCCGGACAACTGCTGGTTGGGTTGTTTATCGTACGCTTTTTGCTGCAGCTTCATCGCGCCGATTTTCACAACCCGGTGTCGCAGGCGGTGGTCAGCCTTACCAATCCCCTCGTCATGCCGCTGCGCAAATTCATCCCCGGGTTCAAAGGCATGGACATGGCAAGCTTATTCGCGGCATTGATCATGCAGGTGCTCGTTATCATCGTGCTTGTGGTGGTGCAGGTTGGCAGTGTACCCGGTGTACGCTACTTGATCGTACAGTCCGTGTTCGGTCTGATCAGCCTTGTGCTCGGTCTCTACACCATCACCATTTTTCTCAGAGTCATCCTCAGCTGGGTCAATCCAGACCCGCGAAACCCGATCGTCAGCATTCTCTATAGCCTCACCGAGCCCATTTTGGCTCCGGCGCGGCGCTTCATACCGCCGCTAGGTGGACTCGATCTATCGCCGTTGATCGTTCTCGTGCTCATTCAGGCCCTGAGCATTCTTATTACTTCGGATATTCGCACGCTGTTCTAACGCGCTAACTCCCGCCGCCTGGCTTGCCAGATGGCCACAGTGAGCTATAGTGGGAGTCGAAACCTGACCTGACCATTGGGGAATCACATGCTCAACCGCTCTTTGCACATCGTCGCTATTGGCGTTCTGTTTGCGCTAACGGCGTGCCAAAAGGCACCTGAAACCCGCTCTGCCGAAAATGTACCGACGGCCAAACCCGCCGCACCACGTACCCTCGAGTCTGGCGACTATGTCGTCCACTACAACGCGGTCACAACCGATCAACTCCCGCAGGAAGCCGCTAGAGCATACGGTCTCTCTCGGAGCAAATCGCAAGTGTTACTCAATGTCGTTTTGCATCAGAAAACCGCGGGTTCGGACACGCAATCAACATCGGGTAAAGTCTCAGCGAAAGCCAATAACCTTACGGGACAATTGAAAAATCTTGAGATGCGAGAGATTCGCGATGGTGACGTGGTGTACTACATTGGCCAAACATCGATCTCTGACGGCGAATATTTGACGTTCAAAATCGAGGTTTTGCCCGACGGTGAAACGAGCCCCATAAACGTGACGTTTCAGCAACAGTTCCACACCGACTGACCCCGCACACAGATCACGTTTGACAGCCTCAAAATAGGGGTAAGCGCGCCGTCAGCGAACTAAAAAGTTTTGCAAAAACGCTTACACCTTGCGTCATCTTATGCTATTTTCCGCTGCGTAATTTGACTCTTGTTTTCATTCCACCATCCTGAGGGGATCGATTAATGGCTGCTAAGAAAAAAACAGCGGTAAAGAAGGCTCCTACAAAGAGCGAAATTCTTGCTCACATTTCCGACAAAACCGGCCTGACTCGTAAAGAAGTCAGCAGCGTGTTTGAAGAACTGGAAGGCCTGATCAAGAAAAACCTGGGCCGACGCGGTCCTGGCGTCTTCACCGTTCCTGGCCTGATGAAAATCAAAGTGGTCCGTAAGCCGGCCACCAAAGCACGTAAAGGCATCAACCCTTTTACGCGCGAAGAAATGGTTTTCAAAGCCAAGCCTGCACGCAATGTCGTGAAGGTACTTGCGCTCAAGAACCTGAAAGAAATGGTCTAAGACCGTACGCTTTCATCGCACGATTAAAAGGCCGGGCATTGCCCGGCCTTTTTCGTTTTTGTAACCACCCATCGCGCCGCCTCCCCATGTAGCGCGATCTACTCACGACTGCTAAGCTGATCGCGCCTTTCTGCCGGATAACGCACCATGAGCGGACGCCTTACACTGCCTGATTTTGCTCTTGAAACGTACTTCAGTCAGTGGGAATTTAAGGCACGCTATCACCTCACCGCCTCAGACGCGGAGTCGATGTCGACGTCGGCGCTATTGGCGCTCGGCACCGAGGAAGATCGAGTCGCGTATCACGACCTGCACTTGGGTTACACCCCAACCTGGGGCACAGACGCGCTGCGCAGCGCAATCGCTGACACCTATGACGGTATTGGCGATGAGCAGGTCTTAGCCTTTGCCGGTGCCGGAGAAGCCCTGTTTTGGGCGATGCAGCTGTTCGTTGAGCCAGGCGACCATGTGATCGTCAACGTGCCCAATTACCAAAGCATCGAATCGGTGCCCGTCGCGAGCGGGGTGTCGGTGGAGGGCCTACCGCTTTGGCAAGCCGACCAAGAAGGCTGGCAGCTCGATCTAGATCGATTAACCCATATGCTGCGCCCGAATACCTCGCTCGTTTCGGTGAATTTTCCCAACAACCCAACCGGATTTGTACCCGACCAGGACACGTGGGCGGCATTCAACGCGTTGTGCCACGCGCGCGGCATTCGGGTGGTCAGTGATGAGGTCTATCGCGGCGTCGAGCTTGATCCAGCCCGCACGTTGCCAGCAGCCGCGTCAATCAACCCCAGTGCACTGTCGGTTTCGGTGATGTCTAAGGCCTACGGGTTGCCAGGACTTCGCGTCGGTTGGGTCGCCAGTCAGGACACTCACGCTTTAGCCAAACTGGAGCGCGCCAAACACTACACGAGCATCTGCAATTCCGCGCCCAGCGAGCATCTTGCGGGCGTGGCGCTGCGCAATGGCGATCGCATCCTCGCGCGAAACCGCGCGCTCATTCAACGCAATGACGACGCGGTTCGCGCGTTCGTCACGCAGTATCCCGTGTTTGATTACCGCACACCCGACGGCGGCTGCGTTGCGTTTCCACGCTATCTGGGGCCCGGTAGCGCCGACGCATTCTGCACCCGAGCGGTGGAACAGGCGGGTGTCTTGTTGTTACCCGCACACGTCTATCGCTCAACGCTGGTCGATGTGCCGCAAAATCGATTTCGAATTGGCATTGGCCGCGCCAACGTGACCGAGTCGCTCGCCGCATTGGGCGCACATTTGGTCAGCTAAACGCCTATCACCGGTCGGATTTATCGCGCAGAGAAATCCGCGCGGTGCAGAAAGTCGACCGCATGTTGGCGCAGCACAGTGAGACTGCCATGAAAGAAATGGCTCACGCCATCCAGCATCACCAACTCCGGAGTCGGTGATTGCTGTTCGGCCCATCGCTTCACCAACTGAGCATCCACCAACTCGTCCGCGCTACCTTGAATGACAAGCCACGGCACCGTGATCGCTAAGTCGTCCGGCACGCCCAGTCGACCGACCGGAGGTGCCGCGGATAGGACGGCGGATATCGCGTTCGAGGGGTAATTACGGCTTGCCAGACGCAACGACACGCCTGCTCCGAAGCTAAAGCCCATGAGCACCAGCGGCGCATTAAAGCGTGCGGTCATAAGCTCACAAGCGGCAAGCGCGTCGTCCGTTTCGCCGCGCCCTTCGTCATAGTTACCTTCACTTTTACCCACACCGCGGTAATTAAAACGCAGAGCTGGCCATCCGTTGTCGAGGGCACTGCGCGCCAAGGTGTGCACGACTTTATTGAGCATAGTGCCTTGAAACTGTGGATGCGGATGGCATACAACCGCCACGGCAGCGGGTGTCGCCGGCAACGACTCGGGTAATTCCAACATCGCTTCGAGTGCCCCAGCCGGCCCATCGAACAGGAAACGCTCCGTTTCAACGACCATTAATCACTATCGCTCGTGTCCGGCTCACGTGCCTCCACTTCGCGCGGCGGCGCATAATACAACAGCGTATCACCCGGCAGCGGCTCGACTTCGGCATCCACTGAATAAAACTCGATCTTGCCGTCGCCCCGCTGCACAAGCAGCACGATCGCGCCGTTGGGACAGTCACCCAGAAAGTCGCTGTACGAGTAACCCTCACTGATGCGCGTGCGATAAAAGGTCCAACCACGCACATGGCGTTGCCAGAGTTTTTCAAATACCGCTTTGGAACTGAACGCGACACGTCCACGCAAAGGTCGCGCCACGCCGCGTGGGTCGTCGTCTCCCTGCCCGTCTCCCATGGCGAGTTGGAATACTTCCCGACGCCCCACTTCGGGTGCAACGGCAGTACATACCAACGCGTTATAGGCGTCGTTGCTCGTCGCCGCAAACACATGCCCGACGTGGCCAACCTCAAGACTTTCTTCGGCAAAGTCCGACAATATTTCGCCATAAAACACATCGACACCAGCGAGTCGAGCAGGTCGCAAGTTGTGCCATGAGGTGTCGGTGATCATGCAGCGCACATTGAGCGCTTTGAGTTTCTTTGCAAACGCAACCGTCCAGGGCGAGGCCCCGACGATGAGCACGCTATCGCGGACTTTTGACACGAGATTAAGCCGTCTGGCCACCCACCCGATGGTGGATCCGTGCAAAATTATGGTCGCAAATATCACTAAGAACACAAGCGGTAACAACGCCTCCGCGCCTTCGTAACCGGCCGCTTCAAGACTGGGGCCCATCACACCGGCTGTGGCCGCCGCCACAATGCCGCGCGGCGCGATCCAGCTTAAGATCGCGCGGTCGCGATAGTCCATATCGCTGCCAAGTGTCGCCAATAAAATCGTTGCGGGACGGCATAAAAATAAAATCGCTGCGACCAGCGCCGCTCCCCGCCAGGTGATGCCAAGCAACACGTTAGGATCGAGGTTGGCCGTCAGGACCACAAACACCACGGCGACCAACATCACCGTGATGTACTCCTTGAAACGTTTCATGTCCTGAATGCCGGGCAAGTGCATATTGCCGACCACAATCCCCATCACGGTGACGGCGAGCAGCCCCGCCTCGTGTTGCAGCAAGTTAGAGGTCACGAACACGAGCAGCACAAGACCCAGCATGACCGGCGGCTTTAGATACTCCGGTACCAATCCAAGTTGAAACGCCTTTCCGGTCAGCCAGCCGCCCAGACCGCCGAGAATGAGTCCCGATGCCAGCGCGAGGGCAAGACCGGTCACCACGGACGCCCAACCCGAACCTTGTCCCGCGTAAACCAGAAACTGCAGAACCAGCACCGCGAGCAATGCGCCAATGGGGTCATTGACGATGCCTTCCCATTTAAAATACGCAGCGGTGCGTCGATTGAGACGAGCCTGACGCAACAGCGGGATAATGACGGTCGGTCCAGTAACCACCATGATCGCACCGAACACGGCGGCAACCGGCACACTGAGACCACCGATAAAGACGGCCGCTGCGGTGGCAAACAGCCAGGCGAGCGGCGCGCCCAAATAGACCAGTCGACGGACGCCCACAGCAGTGGTTTTCAGTTCGTTGAAATGCAGGCTCAATCCACCTTCGAAGAGGATGATCGCCACACAGAGGCTCACCACCGACTGAAGGTGGTTGCCAAACAGTTCACGAGGAGTAATTAAGCCGGTGACCGGACCGACAATCAGGCCCGCCAGAGCCAACAACACGATGGCCGGCAGTCGAAATCGCCACGCCATCCACTGCGCGCCCACACCGAGCGCGACGAGCGACACGAGGGCAAAACTCAAATGATGTGTATCCAAGACAAAGACCTTTGCCAATGACGGGTCCTACCGTAGCCCTCACGCGGCCCCAGTGCAACCTCCAGGCAACTTTCACAAACTATTGCGGCGTAACGGATTTATGGCGCTTATTGCGGTCTACCGTGCGCTAGCCGCCCCGACCTTAAACCCGCGCCGGGCCCCGCAGAGGGTCGAGAATCACGACGGTTCTCCGACGATCGGTGGCCGGCACAAAGAGGCTGTTGCTCGAGACCAATATTGCCCATAATAGGGTCGGGGCGAATAGTGACACCGTTCGGCCCTACCCTGCCCGTTGGCCCAGAATAAGGTTTCATGGTTCTAAGCACTCACCGCGGCGCGGTCATACTCCTTGGCGTGTGCCTGCAAGTCATTATCACCACGTTGTTTCTTTGGCGCGTGGTGCCGTACGTGGAAAGCCGTCTTGAGCAAGACAGCCAACAACTGCTGCAAGAGGCCAATCTCTCCTGGGCGAGGGTGGACGCCGACGGCCGGGATCTGCAAGTGAGCGGCATCGCACCCAACGGTGCGCTTAAGTCACGCGCCGTGGGACTGGTCGAATCGGTCGCCGGGGTTCGTCGAGTGAAAGACGAACTTCTGGTCGCGGCAGCTCGCGCACCGCAACTGGCGCCAGAGGAAGCCGAACGTCGCGCGCGCGAATTGCTGGCGGATATCGAAGACGATGCGCCAATTTTTACACTCGACCTGCCCTATGAACTTCACCTGGAAGTGGAGGCGGCTGTGTTGACGCTGAGCGGACTGGTGCCGGATAACATCGCCAAAGAAAGTGTACTGAATCTTGCCAACCGCGCGTTTGGCGACGGGCGCGTCATCGACCGATTACTCGTATCACCGGGTGCCCCCGATGGCTACTTGGCCGCGTCCACACAGGCACTTGCCGCCGCGCGCGAGCTCAGTCGCGGCATGGTGTTGGTGAACGATCATGAAGTGATCGTGCAGGGCCTGAGTGGCTCAAACGACAGTCGCGAAACACTCGAAACACTCCTCAGCAACTTGCCCGAAGACTACGCGCCCAATATTCAGGTCGGTGATGAACAGGAATTGCAGGCACTGCTTCGCGTTCACCCTAGTCTGGCGGCTAGAGTGGGCACAGTTGGCACGCGTGCCGAGGACAACACCGTTATCGAAACCGTGCGCGTACCCGTACAGCAAACCACCAACACGCGAACCGACGTAACGCAGGCCATGGCAAGCGCACCGTGTGCGGCGGCCATTCGCACCCGCCTAGCCGAACAGCACATCGGCTTTGATACTGGTAGTAGTGACATTGATTCGGCCAGTCAATCGCTCATGCAAGATCTTGTGCGCATCGCCAAACAGTGCCCACAGGCAGTACTCGAAATTGGCGGTCACACCGACGACCTCGGAACGCGGGCCAACAATTTGGCGCTGAGCCAGCGGCGCGCCGAGTCAGTTATGGAATTTTTTGTGCGCAATGGCGTATCCCTGAGCCGACTTCGCGCGGTGGGCTATGGCGAGGAACGACCTTTGGTCGAAAACACCACCGCCGAGCGCCGCAAGATGAACCGACGAATCGAATTTTCGTTGCTTGACGAGAGTTAACCATGCTGCATTTCTCCGGCGTCATTTTACTGATCATTTTGCTCACGGGCCTGCTGTGGTTCTGGATTGGCTACTGGGTCGCCAGTATCGAACGCACGCGCCGTCTCAAGCAGCGCGAAACCGAGTGGCACCATCAGCTGAATACGTTGCGCCGAGATCGGGATGCGTTCCGCGATCAGGTGGAAGTGGCACACGGTAAGATTCGCGTTCTCGAAAACCGCCGCGCGGACGGCAAGTCACCCCCGCGCTCACCAGAAGACGAAGCGGCCGCGAAAGCGGTTACCGTCAAACTCCAAAGTCAACTGGATCGCGCTCGCAAGCAACTGAGTGGATTCTCGCAGCAAGTCGACGCGCTCAAACAGCAGAGCCTCGCGCGTGAAGACGTGTTGCAACAAATCAAAAAGAAACTCACGGACACATCCCGCACGCTCCACGACCGAGAACAGCAGCTAGCCCGGCTCGACAGCGAAGCCGAATCGGCCGCGGTAGGCGACGACGCCACGCAAATTCAGCGCCTTCGTGTGCGCCTGCAGTCGGCCACCGATGCTGCGGAACAGGACAAACAGCGGCTTGATCACACGATTGAAGAGCATATGCAGACCATTGGCGCGTTGCGCTCGGAACTGGCCAAGCGCGATACCCAAACAGGCACTCACGACAACGCGCAAATCTCGGCGCTGCAGCAGGAACTCGATGAGCTGAAGCAGGAGAACCACGATCAATTCGAGCGCATCGAGCAACTTTCGCAGGGTAATCGGGTCGTCGACCACCAGCGTGAGCGACTCACACAGCTCAAAGAGGCACTTCGAGAACAAACGGCTAGCAATGAAACGCTCACGCAGTCGAATACTGAGCTCGAAGCTAAATTAAATGAACGCAATGCCCTCATCAAACGACTCAAGACCAGCCACGTCGACGAGTCTGAACTGGAGAAGCGCCAGCAAACGCTAAAAACGGTGATCGAACATCAGGAACTCACCGTCGAACGGTTACGCGATGAGGCCCGCGAACGCAATCTTCAGTATGAGCGCGAGCTGAAAGAATTGCGCGACGCAATGTCCGCCCAGGACGACATTGTCGCGCAACTGCGCGTTGTGCTCGACAAGCCTGCGCGCGCCAAATCCGCAGCGGCAAAGAAACCCACCGAATCGGCCCCCGACGCGCCACACTCCGGCGATCTCTTTGCGCAACTGGATGAAGACACCCCAAGCGATGCAACCGCGCCGGTTGTTGAGCTGTATACCGAAGCGCCCGATCAACCGGATGACCTAAAAAAAATCAGTGGTATTGGCCCCGCGTTTGAAAAGGCGCTGAACAACTTGGGGCTTTATACATTTGATCAGATCGCCGCACTGACACCCAATGATATTGAGTGGGTCGCCCAAGAACTGCGCTCGTTTCCCGATCGCATTATCAATGGCCGCTGGTCGGAACAGGCGAAACGCCTCATCGACGCTCGATAACGAAACGTAAACGTCAGACTCGATCGCGTCCGCGCCAGCACGACGACGCCGTGTCCAACACGCGATGATGAGTAAGTCGCACCGGTCGCCGAGCTAGGCGTTGCGTTCGATCAACTCGATCTTATAGCCGTCAGGATCTTCGACAAACGCGATGATCGTCGTACCGCCTTTAACTGGACCTGCTTCGCGCGTAATCACACCGCCGCGCTGTCGAATGCGCTCACAGGCCGCTGCCACATCCTCGACGCCGAGCGCAATATGACCGAACGCCGTACCCAGCTCGTATTCGCTCACTCCCCAATTATAGGTGAGCTCAAGCACCGTATGCCTTTCCTCATCGCCATAACCGACAAAGGCGAGAGTGTATTGGTAGGCATCGTTGTCCGACCGTCTGAGCAACGTCATGCCCAACACGTCGGTATAGAACGCAATGGACCGATTGAGATCGCCAACTCGAAGCATCGTATGGAGCATTCGCATCATTAAACCCCTAGTCGTTCGTGCGCAACGGCACTCAACGCCACCGCACTCGCCACCACCTGAATCGATGAATTAGTTTGGTCGTTTATGGATCACGCCGCCTTTCATCACAAAGCGCACTTTGCGCATGACGCCGATATCGTCAAGCGGATCACCATGCACGGCAATAATATCGGCAAGGAAATCCGGTTCAATGCGCCCTAAATTATCGAGTTCCAGAAACTCTGCTGCGACGGAAGTGGCCGACTGAATAGCGGTCATCGGCGGCATACCCGCTTCGACCATCAACTCAAACTCGCGTGCATTGTCCCCATGCGGCGACACGCCGGAGTCGGTGCCAAACACAATACGAACTTCCGCGTCATACGCACGCGCGAACGTCTGCTTAATGATCGGACCAATCTGCGCCGCTTTCACGCGCACAATTTCGGGAAAATACCCGTCGATTTGCGCTTTTTCGCCCACCCACTCGCCGGCAAGTATGGTTGGCACATAGAAAGTATTGTGTTTACGCATTAGGCGCATGGTCTCATCGTCCATGAACGTCCCATGCTCAATGGATCTGACGCCGGCACGAATCGCGCGTTGCATACCCTCCTTGCCGTGGGCATGTGCCGCAACCATGAAGCCATAGTCGTTGGCGGTGCGTACGATCGCCGCCACCTCTTCTTCGGTAAACTGGGGATTCTGGCCGTTACGCGCTACGCTCAGTACGCCCCCCGTTGCGGTGATTTTAATCAGATCCGCACCATCTTTATAGCGCTGTCGCACCGCCTTAGCGGCGTCTTCAGGGCCATTGATGACGCCGGATTCAGGACCCGGATTTCCGCGCAGATCGGGCCGCCAGCCATTGGTTGGATCCGCGTGACCACCGGTCGTCGCCAGCGATTTGGCCGCGGTAAAGATGCGCGGCCCCGGTAGCGCGCCACCGTTGATGGCGTTTTTCAGTGCCACCGTCGCATTGTAGGCATCCCCGAGATCTCGCACGGTGGTGAACCCCGCTTCAAGGGTTCTGCGTGCGTTACTGGCGGCAAACAGCGCGACATCGGCTTCGGATTTGATGAAACGATCGATATAAGACCCACGCCTGAGCTGCGTAGACAGATGTGTATGCATGTCCATCAGACCGGGCATGATCGTATAGTCTCGAAGATCAATGAGCGTCACACCACGATCGGGTTCTTCGTAGCCATTGCGCACGGCCACAATGCGTCCTGACTCAACGATCACGGTCTTCTCAGTCTGTACGCGATCACTGACGCCATCGATCAACTTACCCGCGTGTATCCAGGTAACGGCCGTCGCGGAAGACGCCAATAGCAGTGATGCCAGAAACGCCGCAAACTGAAGACGCACGATCATTGCAGCGCCTTGGTATCGACTTCGTGCAGCTCAATGTCAAAGACCAACGTGGAATTAGGCGGAATGGTATTGCCAAACCCACGCGCGCCGTAAGCCATACTCGGCGGAATGATGAGCGTACGCTTGCCGCCGGTTTTCATGCCGAGCACACCGACATCCCAGCCCGTAATCACCTGTTGCCGACCCAGCACAAAACCGAAGGGTTTGCCTCGATCGATCGAACTATCAAATTGCTTGCCCTTGTTGCCCAAAGCGTCTGGATCAAACAGCCAGCCGGTGTAGTCTACGGATACTTTGGCGCCCTGGATCACCTCATCGCCTTCGCCGATTTTTTGGTCGCGGCTTTCGATCGAGGCCGTTGCGAGCAATTCAATATCAAAAACCAGTGTGGCGTTGGGAGGAATGCGATTGCCCGCACCGCGCTTGCCGTACCCAAGCTCGGCAGGAATTATTAACCGACGCTTGCCGCCGACACGCATGCCCACGAGACCTTGGTCCCAACCCTTGATTACCCGACCCTGCCCAAGAACCAATTCAAACGGGGTATTGCGCTCAACGGATGAGTCGAACTGCTCTCCGAGTAGATCGTCCGCGGTTTCGTCATAGAGCCAGCCGGTGTAGTGCACTGCGACGGCCGAACCCTCTTGCGCGGTGTCGCCCTCACCGACCACCTTATCTTCAATAACAAGCTCGCCCGTTGAGGCCGGTGCGACGGCGCTCGGACCGGTCGCGTCATCGCCTTGTCCGCAGCCGACCACACACAGCACCAACATCGCGATATACAGTATCTGTCGTTTTACGTTCATGATTTTTCCCGTGAAATGGATGATGTAGAAATCGGATACAGCTTTGTCTGTGCGGTCTAGGCATGACAACCGCGAGCACGCTACGGCATCAGTCTCAAGCACGCGACGACTTTACACGCTGAAAGCGCTCGCTGCCGCTGAGCCTCGACGATTAACTTCATGGCCGAAAGACGGCTGCCCATGCACCGAACGATTAGTCCATTCTCTGGCATAAGAGCTGCATGACCGGCGCAAAGGCTGTGCCAGAGACCGACGTCGCGGCTTCGTAAGTCCATTGAAACTGGCGCGGTAGAATATTGTAGAACCGAATACGCACGGGGCGATTGTCGCGTACCGAACTGAGCAGCATCTCATCGCCCGCCACGCCGCCGGACCACAATTCGAATGAGGCTTGCACCGTATTGGTCCACGATACGTTCCAGGTGCCGGTTTGCGCATTAAACACGCGTAAATTCGTGGCAATGCCTTCGGCGAGAAGGTCCTGACCCTCCGGCGTCCAGATGTCCTGAACGGCCAATCCATTCAGCGTATAGAAAAACGTCCAAAGAATGTCATCGGGTCGAGTCCGCCAGCTGCCATCTGGTCGACGTTCATTGACGCCACACCGCCAGCGTCCGGCAAACCGTCCAAACTGATCCAGCTCCGGCGGCGCGCTAGTGTGCGGCTGGCCAAACGCGGCGACGGGCTTGGCCGGCGCCGTGGGCGGTGTCGGTTCTGATACACACGCCGTCAGGCACAGCATGAACAGCGCCAGAATGCCATAACCAAACGGTTGATCCCCTCTCGGTTCGCGCGGCAGCGTCGATATAGAGCGAAACATCACGGTTAAATAAAATCGCTGCGGTATTCAAGCCGCATACAGCCGACGCCCGACGCGACTAGAGCCAGCGTGGCCAGCCAAGCGCCACTCAATGCCATAAACAAGCCCAAGATGACCAACGTGACACCAAGCAAATAGAGCGTGGGCCCAGGCACGATGTTGTGCGTCTGCCGGCGGGCCGCAGCGACTAGAAAATTGATGGCCACCATCACCAGACATAGCGCAACGACCCCACACAGCGCCCAAAAGACCCGGTCATGCGTACTGATTTCGAGCGCGGGTAACGAGTCAGACAATAGGCGAAACACGACCCAAAGCAATGCCGCCCCCCCACTGAGAAAGACCAGACCGGTCGCGCTCAGGCTCAGACGTAACCACATTGGTGCACGGTTCATGGTTGACCGTTCACCGTCAGTTGTCTTTGTCTTTTTCATCGTCGTCATCGTCGCCGGTGGCCACGTCAATGACCGCACCGCCGACCTTGAACGGCACTTTGGCCACCTCGATCGCGGCATCGGCGGTTTGCCCAACCACCATGCCAACGCAGCCACTAACCGGGATAAGCATCATGACAAGAAACGCGAGCACGTAGATTCGGCGCATAGCGAGGCATCCAGTGATAAACCGGAGCCTAGAATATCGTAATTGGAAACGGAGTGAAAACCGATGCCTTGACGCAACAGGCGATCAATCGAATAAGGCGTTGTTCGCCCCGATCAACCCCGCGTAATCGATGTTAAGTGGATTCTGCCCGGAATCAAGACAAACTCGCTCGCCCAGTGCCGCGTTAAACGCCGACCAATCGTCGACACCGAACACATCACACAAGCCCTTGTTGGCATTACCCGCACGCATATTGATAAACAGATCCGTTCCGGTGACAAGCTGCTTCTCCGCATAGCAAAGCGTACGCGGATACCAGTAATTCTGCATCGAATCCTCGTGAAATACCGAATGGACATGCAGTACAAAATCGGCCTGAATCACATCATCAAAGCGCACGTCACCACGCTCGACGCGCGCCTTTAAAAGATCAGCAGAAACCGACGTGCGCGCGAGCTTCAATCGTCGCTTCCGAAATACATCCAGCGACCGATGGAAGCCGTCGAATGCCGAATAGGTTGCGGCGATAGGGCGGGTGTGACTGAAACGGTGATTGAGTAGTTCGCTCAACTCCGGCCAACGCTCTGCGCGAAGCAGAACCGCAACCGTACTCACAAACAGCTCCCGCGCGACAAACGCGGGTGCATCACGCCAAAGATACGCTTGATCATTGGCCGCCGACTGTTTCAGCGCCAACACCTGCTCGAGAAACGCAATGATCGGCTCGCTTTCCAAGGCACTGTGGGTCGCCAATTCGTTCAGCAATGTGCGATAGTCTTGCGCGCCATGTCGAGTCGCGTCGATCAAAGCCAGCACGCGTGCATCAAAGGCGCCTTCCCGCGCACGCCTCTTGTGCAGGCTGCACAGCGACTCTGCGAGCACCGACAGACAGGACCGTACGCTTTGCTGCGCGTGTGGCCGGTCCTGCCGCAAGGCATCGAGGGCTAAGCTGAGTTTGCTCTGAAAAGAGCGCCGCTCGCAGGCATAATCGGTGACCACAGGCGCGGGTGCCGACGCGCGGGCTGCATCAGAATCCGCTCCAACGGACTCTGCCTCCGACGATGAAGAACGGCTTGTGTCGAACGCGATGGCGGCATCCTGATTCATCACCACACCGTATCAAGTCACCGCGTGTCTCGACGTGCCAAAAGTCTAACTTTGAGGAATGGATCACCCGATCAGCGACCGGTGTCCGGCCGCACGCCGCCATCTGATTATGTTCGTTTGCCCAAACAAAAACGGCCCCGTAAAACGGGGCCGCGAGGGTATTCGTTGTGTTGTTGCGATTATTCGCCGCAGGCTTTGCGCGCGACTTGATCGAGGTCACCGTCTTCAACGGTGCCGTCGCCACGCGGTCCTTCATAACTCCACACGCCGTTGGCTTTTTCCACCATCACAATCGCCTCACCGTTCGCACACTGGCCGTGGTATTCGGTCGCGTTACCCGCCGCAGAGTAACTGTGCTTGATGCTATACGCGCTCGCTGCAGGAGCCAGCAGGAGTGTGCCGCTGAGTAACACCGCTACCATCTTTTTCATGCTCAAACTCTCCAAATGATTCTAAAAGTGCCAGTCGCGCGGTTAATCGTAAGCGCAGACTGCACACCAAAATTTTAACCAGTTCTCACTTTTCGCAATGGCGATCGACGACTGGACATAACTATTGCGCGCCACAATTTAACCAAAACTCTTTTTTTCATGCAAGTCTGATGCTTAGGCGCAACACATCGAGCGATTTCGCACAAAAGTGCGATCTGCACATGAAAAAACAGAGAAATCCCGGTATTTAGCCTTGGTCAACAGGCGATGCGATCGATCGCTCAATTGTAAAACCTTGCAACCAACATCACGAACAGCCCCACGCCGCACACTCAAGGGTCACACGGACCACCATAACCCCAAGGGCTGACGTCAACCCAATATCCAGAAGGTGAGGGAGTATTAGCGTCCTGGCGGTGGATTCGAACCACGTGTCCAGAGCCGCTTGCCGTACTTGCAAAACCCTCGGACATTCGACAGTCGCGTATCGATATTGTCTTCTTGAGACAGGATGTCGCCTTTGACCAACTTTTCAAGGTGCGGCGCGAGCACTTTTCCGCCGCCCCCGGTGATCAATACTTTATCCATATCCCAATCGTTCGCCCAAATGCGGTTGGCTTCGTTTGCGATTCGTGTCGCTAACTGTGAGAACGCGTGTTCCTTAATCAACGTTAAATCAAACTTCTTGCCATGAATCTTGATCGACCCGGAATCAACGGCGTCGTACAGTCGATAAAGCTCAACCGACACGCCGCTCGATTCATGCAGCTTGGTGGCAATGGAGGTGAACGCCTTGGAAATACCCATATCGAGCGTCCGGCTACCACGCTCTGAGTAGCGCGTGCGATCGGCGATCGTAAAATCGGTAGTGCGGAAGCCCACGTCAATCACGCCGATTTTTTCATCCATGAAACGGCGATCGCGCACCTCCCCAATATCGTTGAGCATCAAATTCATCACCGCACCAAATGGCTGGGGCACCACGCGCACGTTACTGATGCGAATGACAGTCGGCGTCTTTTCTTGATTCTGATCGACGACCTGCACTTCGTGCTGACCTTTGAGTATGTCGACAATCTGCTTTTTGTGTTTGCGGTAGTAACTGACCGGCAATCCCGCAACCAACTTGATGGGATCCTGGCGGTTTACCATCCGCGCGAGCGGTACCAGCGCCAAGATTTTGGTGAAGTCCGTGACAAACTGCGCCTGGTCGAGCGTGTGGAAGCGTTCGACGCTCTGTCGCTCGGCTAGCTCGCCGGCAAAATAACTAACGCCATCAATTTCGATTTCGAGGTGCTCTTCCTGGTCAGCGCCGGACAGCAGCTGCTCTTTGAACTGCAGCTCACTGGCCTCACCATAGACCGACTTGAACACAATGGACCGCTTGCCATTTGAGGCTTTGGTGAAACCAAAGCCGATATCGAGGCCGATCACTTCCATATTGCACCTTATGTGAACTGCTTAATTAAGGCGCGTTTTTAGCATGCGAGACAGGCCCGGTCAAAGGTTTGGCGACGCCCAACCGATATCATCGGGCAGGCATGGGGGCGGACCCACGTGCTAAGTCGAATCTGGATCGATCGTACGCTCGCTATGAGCGGCGTTATCGGGGAGCGCGCGTAGGCTGGCGGTAGCGGCCGCAACGGCCATTGATACCCACAACTCACGGGACTCGTCTGACCAGTTGTTCTGGCGTGACGGACTAGCGTTGGAAACGTCGCGATCAACATTGCTCGACATACGGATTCTCTTTTGAGTTAACGATGTGCGCAGACTAGCCTCGCCACTCATCAAAATCCGTAAACGCGATCACAAAAAAATACCGAATTTCTGGGCCTATCCATCATGCTAAAAACTGTTTTTTCATAACATGACCAATCGAATGACGCGGTTCACACAACACGCCGCTATCGATAGTTAGCCGCCCGTTTTTCCACGTTCGACATAACCGCTTCAATTTGGTTTGGCTGACCGAGTAGTTCTTTTTGCAGTACCGCTTCAAGTTCCAAACCATGACGCGCATGGGTTCGCCAAGAGTCGTTGAACAGTCGCTTTGCGCGTCGTGTCGCGTCGGGACTTTTTGAGGCAATTTTCTGAGCGAGCGACAGTGCGTGTGCCTGCGGGTCTTCGTGTAATGACGTGAGTAACCCCAGGTTGACGCCTTCCTCTGCGCCCACCGATCGACCGGTAAACGTCAACTCTTTGAGCACATCAAGACGCACCGTGTGCAATGCCGTCTGGGTCAGGCTCATATCCGGAACGATGCCCCATTTTATCTCCAGCACTCGCATATCAACGTCCGGAGCACCCACGCGAATATCGGCAGCCATCGCGAACTGCAGCCCGGCCCCGAAACACTCACCGTGCACCGCCGCGACGACGGGCTGGGGCACCTCTTGCCACACATACGCGGCGCGCTGCGCGAAATTCGCGGGACTCTTTTCGCCGGTTTCAAATGCTTTTTGCATAAACGTGCCGTCCGACATCAGACTTGTCACGTCAATGCCTGAGCAAAAACATCGACCCGCGCCCTGCAACACAATCGCGCGAACATCATCTCGTTCGGCAAGCGCGTCACCGGCATCGATCATGCCTGAAAAAACCGATTGATCGGCGGCATTGAGTTTTTCAGGGCGGTTCAGCGTGACGATCGCTACGTGATCCTGAATGTCGATGAGAATTGAGTCTGCCATGGTGTGCTCCGGTCGATCCGCAGTGAATAAGAAAATTGTCAGGGGTGCGGAGCCGATTAACGGAACCCACGCACCGCCATGCGCCGAACGATAACACTATCAGGTGGCGCACACCTACCGTGGGCGGACGCGTCGTTCAGCTTGCCTCGAGAAAGGCGTTGATGGCAGCTGCCGTTTCGTCGACCGCGCCATCCAAATGCAGATGATGATGCCCGTCAATAACGTCAGTGCGCCCATTAATTAAGGCGCTTTCACGCTCACGCATCAACGGAAACTGTTTGCTCATACCGCGACTGGCTACCAAATTGAGAACGGGCGCTTCAATCGACCCGACCAGGTTGAGCGCGGCTTCCGGCGTGAGGCGGGTCGGTGATGCCTGTTTGAGCCGTGGATCGGTCGTCCAGTGCCAGTACGGCTGGCCCTGTTCGTCCTTCTGCTCACGTGCATTTCGCTCAACAATCAGTTTAAGCGCCGCTCGATCTATGTCACTCGAGGTTTCCGCACGGCGCGCAAGTAGCGCATCGAGACTGGCATAACGACGCGGTGGAGATGCGGGCCGTAAACTTTGCGTGATGGCACGACCCAGTTGGCGCGCGGTATTGTCGGCCGGCTCAACATAAGGTCCCAACCCATCGATAATGATGAGCTGACTTACCGCATCGGTGTGGGCCGCAGCAACCAACGTCGCGATACCGCCTCCCATCGAATGCCCCAACAGAGCGAATCGCTCCGCTCCGAGTGTCTGGGCAGCGTGAGCGACATCCAGCGCATAGTCCGCGTGGAAATAGGCGCAGCCCTCAGGGCGATGCGACGAGCGGCCATGACCCGGTAAATCGAGCGCCACCACATAGTGCGACGTTAGGTGTGGCGCAAGCGGCACGAAACTGGCGGCATTGTCCATCCAACCATGTAGTGCGAGCAGCAGCGGACGCGACGGGTCACCAAAGGCAAGCGCGCTAAGCTGCATGCCGCGTACAGCAAGCGTCAGTTCGCGTGGGGAGGCATTAGAAGTCATCGGCGGACCTTTAAGAACAACTGGACGCCAAGATTAATCGGCGCGCACCTCCTGCGCCAGTAACATTTGCTTGCGGGCCAATCCCCAGTGATAGCCACCCAAACCGCCATCTCGGCGAATCACACGATGACACGGAATGACCAGTGCAACAGGATTGGCCCCCACCGCTGATGCCACGGCTCGCGTTGCGGAGGGCTTACCAATCTGACGCGCTACCGAGGCGTAATCGCACAGCGTCCCGCGCGACAGTCCCAGCAACGCGCGCCACACCTGAACCTGAAAATTGGTGCCTTTGACCCATAGCCTCAGCGGCTGGATCGAGGTGCCGTTCACGCAGTCCAACAACGTCGAGGCGGCCTGTTCCGCGACGGCTTGGTCTGCGATCAGCTCGGCTTGCGGAAACGTCGTTTGCAGTCGAGACAGCCCGTCTTTGCCCTGCGCCCCATCGACAAAGCCGAACTGGCAAACGCCTCGTTCCGTGAGCGCGAGAAACGCGCGTCCAAACGGCGTATCGATTTGGCCGTGACGGATGGTCAGGTCGGCGCCCTGGTCACGAAACTCGGCGGGCGTCATCGCCTCCAGCGTGACGAAATGATCGTGTAAACGACCGGGCCCGGACAGTCCAACGTCAAGCGCGGTATCGAGTACGGGTGGTGAGGCTTCGGGGTTGTTGAGCAGTCGCTTGGCTTTTTCAACCGTCAACGCCTGCAGAAACTGCTTCGGCGTAAGACCCGTCATCGAACGAAAAAGGCGATGCAGATGACCGTCGCTCACACCTAGCGTGCGCGCCACCTCCGCCAAACTGGGCTGCGCGTTTTGATGATCGCGAAAGTAATCGATGGCCGCTTCAACCAATTCGTAATCGGTACGCGCGGCAGTAGCAGTGACGGTGTTCATGCCGAGCACTTTAACCAACCCGATGCCGCACAGCCACCCGAATCCTGATTCGCGTTACTCCCTCTAAAAGGCAAACGGCGCCCGCTTGGACGCCGTCGCACAAAGTTGTTGGCCGAGGCCGGCGCCGCCGTGAGCATGGGGTATGCCGAGCAGAATCCACCCGGCGACCCCCCGTGCCTGGGAGCGCGCGACCTAGTCCGCGGTCAAGCGATAAATTTCACTGTTACCGCCAAACGCCAGCTCGATGTAGTAGAGCTCTCCATCAAAGTCCTCCGCAAAGGCCACGAGCGACAAGTTGGTGGCGATTCGCTCACCCATGTAATCGCCCTCAAACAGCCCCCAAATGCGTCCGCTCACAAAGTCCCCAAACAGATACGTGCCCTGCAGCGCCGGGTAAGCGCTGCCGCGATACACGTACCCGCCTGTGACCGAACGGCCCAGCGCATGGACGTAGTCGTATTGCGGTTGTTCGAACGTCTGGGTCAAATCGCACAGTGACGTGTTAAACGTATTAAACCCTTCGAAACAACGCCACCCGTAATTGCCGCCATTAGAGATGATGCTGATTTCCTCCCGCGCGTTCTGCCCCACGTCACCGACCCACAGTAGACCCGTGTCGCGATCGAAACTGAATCGGAACGGATTCCGCACGCCCCAAGCATAGATTTCCGGGCACGCCACCGTGCAATCGGCGTTCGAGGCAAACGGATTGTCCGAGGGGATGAGATACGTGATGCCTTGATCGATCTGCGCCTGCGTCACATCGATATCGAGCCGCACAAAGGTCGACAGCAAATTGGTCGTGTTCTGCCCGGCGTTTTGGGTGTCGCCCCCGCCACCGCCGTCGCCGAGACTCCAGTACAAATAGCCATCCGGACCAAACGACAAGTCACCGCCGTTATGATTCGCGAAAGGCTGGTTAACGGCGATCAACACCACTTCCGAATCCAGATCGGCAATCGCGACGCCGTCGCTGTTTGGCGCGGTGTCAAAACGCGAAATGCGCGAAATTAACGGCGTCGAAAAGTTGGGCCCTTCCGTGGTGTAGCTGATGTACAAATAACCGTTTGTTTCGAAGTCCGGATGGAAGGCAAAACCCAGCGCACCGCCCTCAAAATTGGTGTCGACCAACGCGCTAAATTCCAGAACACTCGTTGACCCTTGGGCGTTATCCTGCTTGTCGAACGCGAACACCGCGCCCTGCCGCTGCAAGCCGTACCACCGCGAACTATCACCAGGGGCTTGTTTGAGACGCATGAGCGAGCCGGTGGGCACGCCGGCATACACACGCTCGCCGCTCAGCGTGAGATTCGAGGCTGCAACGCCGCTGGGTCCTGGCGCGCCCAAAAACGAATTCGTGAGCAGGGTGATATCCAAGAAATTTACAACGCCGTCATTATTGAGATCGAGCACCGGATCGGTACCGAGAAATCCGGCAGTCAATTGCGCGTAATCGATAAAGTTGATCACGCCATCATTATTGAAATCGGCATCGCAGGCGTTGCCGTAACCATCGCCATCAGCGTCGGTTTGATCCGGATTGGCTACCCCCGAACAATTGTCCGCGGCATTGTTGATTGAGTCGTTATCGCGGTCGGTATCGAGCACGACAGCGTGTGCGCTTCCCATCAGCAGCCACGCGGCTGCGAATGCGAACCCGCCTTTGCGCAGAATAGAGTTAGTCATGTTGTCCCCCAAAGTACGAACAGTAAAGCGATTCAGAAAGAGAGTCGTATACGGCCGCCGCGTGTTTCTTGTGAACACGTTGGACGAGCATCTTTAAAAACGGCCTCGACGAGTACGGTATCACGGGTGCCACCACATTCCAGCGTGGCCGATGCGCCGCGATGCATATGAGATGGATCCGTGCAATCGCGGGAAGTTTACGGATCAAGACGGATCGTCAATCGCGGCGACGGCGGTGACATCCGCAAGTAACGCGCCAAGATCAGCCGCCACTTCCTCGGGCCGAGGCCCATCGATTTCTTCGAGCATGACGGCGCCAGAGGCCAGGTCGATACTCAAAAAGCGCGCGTCATCGACCAGCGCAAAGAACAGGGTGAGGGGTTCGCGCACGCGCTTTTTTTCTAATGAGTGCCCGAGCAGATTGTGCATCAGGTTGTTTTGGTCTTCGTCGTTCCAAAGCTGAAGCAATTCGAACGGACGCTCACCCCAGATAACGGGAATCGACGCAGACCAATAGCGCCCGTAAAACGCCGCGCACGCCTCGGGAATGTCGATTTCTAGGGCCCGCGAAAGGCCATCGAAGGTCAGCGGGTCATGGCGCCGCGTGGGTTGCCAAAATGCCTCATCACCCTCTGTTCGTACGATCGCGAGCGACGGCCACTCCGAGTCGTGTGGCACACTCGGCAACCGATTGTGGCGTCGCTGTACGGCGGCAACGTATTCGGTCATCAACCGATCCAGCGCGTGATAAATGTCGTTCACTAAGGACTCTCGGTGAGCGGTACGTTTTCGCTGCCCGGCACGCCATGATGATGATGGAAACGCCACTCGCGTGCAGCAATATAGTCGCGCAGCGTATCGGACTCGGCCTCAAGCGCGTGCATGCGCTGCTGCACCACGTCACCGATGCTGATGACACCGCACAATTTGCCTTGGTCGAGCACCGGCAAATGGCGCACTTTGTTATCGGTCATACACGCCATGACAAACAACAAGTCGCTGGCCGGCTCGCAGATGATGAGCTCGCGCGTCATGATCTGACTGGCAGGCTGCGTCAGTGCCTCGGCGCCGACGGCCGACAGCCGGTACACCACGTCTCGCTCCGATACCAGACCGACGAGACGGTCATCGTCATCGATGATTAGCACCGCACCGATACGCCGTGTTTGAATCAAATCACAGATATGTTGGACGGGTTCGTCGGGTCGTGCGGACACCACACGTGTGCCCTTACGATTGAGGATTGTTTGCACCGTATCGCGATAACGCCAAGCCTCTCCATGCGCGCGGTGCGCGGCCGCTTCCAGCGCGCTATCCAAGTGCTCATGCGCGTCAACGCGCCCGCGTAATTTTGACAACATCGCACCGACCACCGGCAACGGGGTCAGATAGTCGGCACTGAGTGTCAATCGGGTTTGGTCATCAACCTGATCGACGCGCCACGTGAAGGACGCCACACGAAAAGGATGGGCACGCGGCTGCTCAACGGTTGCGCGAATTGATCGGCGGCCTGTTGAGCCGTTGTCGTCGAGTTCTGTCACGACCATGACAAAGCGCCGCGAGCGATCGTCGACCGCTTCCACACGCGTTATGTCATTGTCTTTTTGCGCAATCTGCAAACGCGCCAGGCCATCAAACAGGTTCGACCAATTGGCGGGGTTGCTGACCGTGCGCCACACCATCGGCAAGGGAGCGCTAATCATGTGTGATTGCTGATAATTGATCATTCTCCGATCCTGTTGCTGACGAGGCGGTCGTTCTGCTTCCGAAACCGCATAAACAAATCCTTGTTTCGGTTAGTAAAAGACGCCAATGCGCCACCCGAATCTTTTAGCAAATCCATGCTTTAATTTCCATGTGCGAACCCTGTCGTGCATGACAGGCGCTCAACGTGAGATCCACGCCAATGTCGCCGCCCGAATTGTAAGTTATGGTCAACTCTATGATTTTACGTTAAAAATAGAAAAACCCGACTTGCATTTAATAATCTTCGATTCATACTAGGGCGCACAACAATAATGAAAAGCTACGGTCTGGCACGGAAAGTCAGGCTAGTGGATTAACAACAAAGAGTTCATTCGCTCGAGGCGCCTACGGCATGGTATCGATCGTCCATTTGCGACCGTCAGCCCAGCTCGCGAAGCGAAAAGAGCTTGCCAAGGGGCTCTCATGAAACACGCAGGTATCGTCCTGGCGTTTCTTTTGTGTGTAGTGGCTGTCGCCGATGACAACCGCACATCGGATTCGCTCGACCTAACACTTTCCAAATCGCTCACACTCGACCCGTCCGGCGAGAAACCCGATCCGGTTCCTACGCTGAGTGCGTCCGACACCGCGCCGGTTGAGTATGGGGCACAGCCTGCCTCATCATCGAACGGTATTCATCCAGGCTGGCTCGCTGTATTTTTGCTGGCGCTCCCTTTCATGTTCTGGCTCGGTAAGCGTCAACAACAGCACGCGGTTGCCGACGGACTGCTCGTTCAGACTTCCCTGCGCTCTCGAATCGATGAACTCAAAGAGGCGGTCATCGAGAGCGGTTCAGGCCCTCGCGAGGAATGGCAGTCAACGCTCGCCACACTGCAATCGCAATTGCGCGAAAAATCGACCTACATCGATCAACTGCACGACTCAAATGGTGCGTTTGCTCATCAGGTGGAGACGCTTGAACAATCGATCGAAACGCAGCACGAAGTGCATGCGCAAATCGAAAAAGATCATGCGACAACGCTGGTCTCAGAAACCACCGCGTTGTCCGAGAAGCTCCTGGCCGAGTTCAACGATGCTCAAGCGGAGCTTCAAGCGCAGTTAAAAGTGACCGAAGAATCACTGACAGCCGACCTGGAGGCCACTACCGCCGAATTTGAGCAACGCATCGAAACGATTGAACAAGCCCGAGACGATGCCATCGAATCGCTCAAGCGTGAACACCAGGCGGCCATCGGCGCCCTCGAACAAGAACGCGACGGCGCGGTCGACAATACTCGGACCGCCGCTCTAGAACGCGATGAACTCCAGGCCCAATTGGAGAAAAGCGACGCAGCACTTGACGCGCAGCAAGCCGAAACAGCGCGCGTGTCAGACGAATTAATGTCACTGCAGTCGGACAGGGAGTCAAACGTCGCGCGCATTGAGTCACTCTCGGCTGATAACGCCAAGCTCGATGCCGCACTTGCCGAGCGCGGCGAGTCACTCTCCGCGCTGCAGGCTGACCACACACAGCTCGAACAATCCTTGCAGACCGTGCGTAACGAGGTCGAGGAACTAAAAACCGCCCACGCCGAGGAATGCGCGGCGCTAAACCAAACTGCTAACGAGACTCGCGTGGCGCTGACCGAAGAAGTCGATGCACGCGACCAAACCATTCAAGCGCGTGACGCGAAGATCATGGCCTTATCGGAGGAATTGGTCGCGGCACAGTCGACCGCCCAAGCCGACGCCGAGGAGCGCGACATCGAGCTCGCGGCGATGAATGCTCAGCTCGAGGCGAATGCCGACGCCGAGAGCCAACTCAAAACACTCGAGCAAGAACACGAGAAAGCCACTCGCGATCTCGCCGAGCGTGCCAAGCAGATGGACAAACTGAATGCCGCCTTGGCCGAATCGCGTCACGCGCTCGCTGACCTGGAGCCACTCCGCCACGACCTCGAGTTGCGCAATCAAGAGCTGGACACGCTCAAGACTGTGGTCTCCGAAACCGATGCGGCTCTGATCGATGCGCGCGCACAGGTTGAGCAACTCGGCGCGCAGCAAGTCGACATCGACGCGCTGAAGGCGCAATTGACCGCGGCGACCGAACAACTCGAAAAAGAATCCAAACGCGCCGACGACGCCCAGCAAACCTGCACGGCGCTCCAAGAGAAGATCGGGCAACGCGAACGCGAGAACACGGTTTTGCGCAACAACTTGCGCGGCGAGAAAGAAGACAACGCAACGAAAAAACAAGCGCTCGAACAGCTTGAGAAAAACGTCGAAGAACTGGAATCTACCCTCGAGATTCAGCAACTTGAAAACACTCAGACGCTGGCCGCGCTGGACAGCGCCACCGACCAGACAGCGGAACTCGAGGCGCGTGTCGAGCACACTGATTTACTCGATACGCACATCGTCGAACTCGAGCAACAGTTGGAGGATGAGAAAACCCAACGGAGCAAGGCTGACGCGCGTCTGTCTCAGACCACCATCCAACAAAAGAGTCTTATTGAGCAACAGGCGGAACGCAACGCCTCATTGGAAAAAGAGCTGGAGTCACTCAAGCTCGCGATGGCAAATCGCACACAGTCAAATGAGCACCTCAAAAAGACACTGGATCAGGCCCGTAAATATCGCGACGAACTCGAGGAAAACACACGTGACCTCGAACGCGAGAATCGCGAGCTGAGTAAATCCAGTAGCAAGATTCGACATGAACTCGACCAGTCACGACGCGCACTGCAAGACTCCGCCGGTAAGCTCGGTGATCGAGATGAAGAACTGCAGAATTTGCGTCAACAGCTCGGCGAGCAGAACGCCGAACTCGACAACGCACACACCGAACTCGAGTCTGTGTGGAAAAAAGTCGACGAACTCACCACGGCAATCGATCTGATGGAGAACGAGGTCGAGAATCAGCAGCACACGGTGGATCAAACAGAGATCGGGCAACAACTCGAGCAGACCCGTGCCGAGCTCAATAAGCGCACTCGTTTGCTTAGCGAGATGACCGGTGCTCGCGATGAGCACGAGCGCAATGCCAATGCGTTAAAAGACCAGCTTGATCGGGCGCAAAACGAACTGAACAAGAAAAATAGTCGGGTCAGCACGCTGGGCTCGCAGCTGGTCGCTCTGAACGAGCAGCGCGAACAACATTTGGCGCAGATTTCTGAACTGTCGATGCAGGTACAAGACTACGAGGCCATGACGCCCGCGCCCCAGCTCCCCCCACCGGTCGAACAAGCCGAATCTCTTGACGAAGCACTGCGCGCGCGCGAGAACATTATTGCCGCGCTCGAAAAAGAGGTACAACGAGCGGATGTAAAAATGGCCGGACTGCAACAGAAGCTCGACGACTTAGAGATGGCGTCACGCGCCGAGGCGCAAGGAATACCGGACGGCGAATCGCTCAATGCTGCGCAAATCGACTCGCTTAAACAATCGCTGGTGGATAAAAGCCGGCTGGCTCAGTCACTGAGTAATGAACTCAAAGCCACTAAAGATCTGGTAAAAGTGTTTGAGAACGATTCGAACATGCTGCACGACACCGAGGTGGAGCTCACGTCCAAGCAAGAGCACAATGATTTTCTAGAACATGAGCTCGCCAAAGCGGTTGTCGAAAACAAAACACTCAAGAACGAATTAGAGAAAGCCGCGAAACGACTCGCCCGCCACCAGAACATCGGCCGCACCGTATCGGAGGATACTCGCGTCGAGCAACTGCAATCACGCCTGTCAGCGCTGGAAAGTGAAAATCGCGAGCAATTGGAAATGATCGCTCAGTTGCGTTCGGGTGATGCCCCGCAGGGTTAAGGCATCGGGCAAAACGTGCACTGCACGCTATGGAAAGTCGATCACCTCGTAGCGGCTAGTATTCTCGCCGCGGGCATGATGGAGGATAGCGTCAACCATTGCTCGGTTGTACCAGGGCACCACCTGTACCGCTCGGTCTTTGACCGGTTTGAGAATCGATTCAGGCCCAAATGGCTCAACCGCGACGATGGGCTTACCCAGCGCCCGCGCTAGGTCCATTTGGTACTGAACGAGATTGGCGTCTTCGACGTAAGACGATGAGAGGATAATGGCGATCTCGGCGTCCTTCATCTGGCGGTTCAATTCAGTCTGAATAGACTCGACACGACTGCCGGGAAACTTATCGGGCTCGCTCAAGTTGACATAAAAAAACGATTCGATATCCGAGATGTAATCGAAAAACCGCATGTAGTCATCGCTTTCTTGCCAAGTATGGCTCACAAACAGGCGATAAGGATTGTTTTCTGACATGTCCAACTCTCACAATGCCGCCTCTAAATCCGCAGTATTACGGCAAAATGGGCGCTTTATGAAAAAAGTATAGCAATACTGGCTCGCACTGGCACGGATTTGCTTTGTTTCGCCTAGCGCTTGTCACTTATAATAGTGGTTTGGCCAGTCAGACGCATCACACGCTCGGCTCAGGCACAGACCACACATTCTGGAGTTCAACATGTCTTCAATCACATTACAGCCCGATCCAACAGCGTTTGATTTTCTGTTAAAAATTCGGGCGCGCGCTGCGGGCAAAGCACTAACCGTGGGCCTGCCCGATTCCGATGTACACGCGTTTATGGAAACCGATGCATCCTTGCGCGCAGCTGTGACCGAAGCGTACGCCGCATTCGAACGACTGCTGGCCAGCGAACCCACAACATTCGATCAGGACGAAACCGATCAGGTGCAGGCTCTACAGCAGGGTTTCACCAACTTTTATGCCGACGACGCCATCTGCCCTTACGTGCCGCTAGCGGCGAAAGGACCGTGGATCATCACGACGATGGGGGCAGTCGTTCACGACAGTGGCGGTTACGGCATGCTCGGATTTGGTCATGCGCCCGACGCCGTACTCGACGCCATGAACAAACCGCATGTGATGGCCAACATCATGACGCCGAGCATCAGTCAACGAAACTTCATTGAGGCGATCGATAAGGAGCTGGGTCATCGTCACAGTCAGGGCAATCCGTTTACACGCTATCTGTGTCTCAACAGCGGCTCTGAGTCCGTATCACTCGCCGCCCGGTTATCCGATGTCAACGCTAAATTACTGACCGACGACGGTGCACGGTATGAAGGCCGACGCATAAAGATTTTGGCACTCGACGGTGCCTTCCATGGGCGCACCGATCGTCCCGCACAGTTCTCCGACAGCACACTGGCCACCTATTCCCGTCATCTTGCGTCTTTCCGTGACAGTGATCGACTCATCACTACGCCACCGAACGATATTGATGCGCTCGAGAACGTGTTCGCTCAAGCCAACCGCGACAACGTTTTTATCGAGTCCTTTTTTATCGAACCCGTCATGGGCGAAGGCAATCCGGGCATGGGCACCACGCGCGAATTTTACGATCGCGCACGCGCGCTTACCAAGCTGCATGGCTCGCTTTTACTCGTCGATTCCATTCAAGCCGGACTGCGCGCACAGGGCTGTCTATCGATTGTCGACTATCCCGGTTTTGAAGACTGCGACGCACCGGATATGGAGACCTTCTCCAAGGCACTCAATGCTGGTCAGTACCCCCTATCGGTATTGGCACTCACGGCGGAAACCGCCGAGCTCTACCGCAAGGGCATCTACGGCAATACCATGACCAGCAATCCTCGTGCACTCGATGTGGCCTGTGCGGTGTTGGCGGATGTGGACGACGCGCTGCGACAAAATATCCGTGACCGTGGCGTAGAGCTGTTTGAAAAGCTTCGCGCACTTGGCATCGAACTCGGCGGCGACCTGTATAAGGTGCAAGGCACCGGACTCCTGGCGAGTGGTGAACTGAATCCAGACAAATACAAAAGCTATGGAGCCAACAGCACCGAAGAGTATCTTCGCCGACGTGGCATCAATGTGATTCATGGCGGCCAGAACGCGCTGCGCTTCACCCCGCATTTTCGAATAACGTCCGAAGAAATTGATCTGATTCTAGCGGCGGTCAAGGACGCCCTGCTCAATGGACCACGTAAATAGTGTCTCGACGTTGTCGGTAAATCGGTCTTCTCAACGCGTCGGCATCAAGACAGGCGCGCCGATCGATGTCTGAATCCCGCCTCATCGCCCATCGCTGGCTTTTGATCCTTGCCACGGTTGGGCTGAGCGCACTGTTTGCGGTGGCGTTCATGCTGACCATCGAAAAAACGCGCGAGGGGCGGGC
Organism: Pseudomonadota bacterium; assembly: GCA_039028935.1. Classification (NCBI taxonomy): domain Bacteria; kingdom Pseudomonadati; phylum Pseudomonadota; species Pseudomonadota bacterium. The sequence continues at coordinate 83,304 of JBCCHD010000010.1, forward strand.
GGTAGAGCTGTCGGTTGAAGCCGGATTGAACAACCGCATGACCAATGGTGAAGGCATGACCATGACGCCGCGTTTGTCGTCCAAGCCAGCGCAAACTGCACCGATCGATCGCGTCATCAAACCATCTCCGTTTTGGCCTGCTCTGCTCTTTTCGCTGGCCTTTTTGTGCGGCTGGCTGTTTCGTCATGCCCTTCTTGAGCCGTTGATGATGCTGCGCCCCGGTGTCGACGCACCGGACGACGAAGATCAGTCGTCCGCGGCGCAACACGCGGTCGTCGAACACGCGGCGATCGACAAGACAGACAGTTCGGTACCCGATTTGACTCGTGATTTTCCGTGGGATGACGACGCAATCAACACGATCGCGGGCTTGTCCGGCGCGGAACGCATAGAGCGACTTGAAAAACAAAACGCGTCTAAGGCGGAAATCATCAAAGCGCTCGAGCGCCTGGTGGCCGAAAACCGTGAAAAGTGGCTTCATCGGGATGAAACCGAAGCTCGACTCGATCGCACCATTCGTGAGCTGTCGGACGATTTGGACTTGGCGGTGCGTCAGCTGCAGGCGCTGCAATCTGAGTCGGCAAGCAAATCAGGGACCTCAGAAGACCCCGCCAAGGAACGCTAATACCCACGATCGCTGCAGCACGTTGCGCGACCACCACTCAGGGTCTTCCCACCCCCTACGGGTCCCGTGCGTTATGTTGTCACCTCTCAGTAAAAACCCGGATCATTACACGCTGAATGCGTGGCGATAACGCCACTTTGTGACACTTTGTTATCGCCTTAGAGTGTTATGTAGCGCGCGTTGTGCCGACGCACCGGATTGTGACTCGGTTCACATTACGTCCGATACGGTTGGCGTAAAAAGAGCGCGAGGCGGGCGCACTTTATACCGCGCCCAGACCGTCTTTAACGATCGGAAGGCTACTGGCCGATCCGGCAAGACAGGCAGTTTTACGCATGACTCGCGTGAAAATGCCGGGAGAGAAAACGTGTTTTCGGCAATCAAAAAAGCCCTTGGGCTGGCATCGCCTGACGAGCATGCCGCCCCAAACCTTGTGGTAGAGCCTGTCAATCACAAGCTGCAGTCACAGGCAAAAATGCATGAGAAATTCCCCCAGGTCCGTAGTCTGGCGGTGAACCTGATGATCAGCCCACCCGACTACGAAACCGAGCCAACACTCAACGGTCGCAGCTTCGGACCTGATTCGCTTGCGTACTTTGAGTTTCGATGCAAAAACGTTGAATGCCAGGGCGGCGGCTTCGATCTAACAGAGACTGTTGCTGATGGGATTGCCAAAGGCGAGCGCTCCATTAACGGTCGCCGCGTGTGTCATGGCCGACACGGCGTGAGCCCTCGTGCCCACAATGTGATTCGATGCAACTACGAGCTCAATTTCCGCGTCAATATCAACTACGTGGAAAATTAAGCCACACGATCGCGCGCATTTCGTCGCGCCGCATTCTTTCGTATGATGAACCCGGGAATTCTTCCCGGGTTTTTTTTGGCCACTCTGAGTAAGGAATGAACATGGGCGACACCTCCACTTCAACACTCGACCGGGCCGCTCAGGCCTATGGTGAGCACGTACGCACTCTGTGCTCGCGCTACACCGCAGCCCTCGCCGAACATCAGTTTGATGCCGCTGTGGTGTTTTCCGGCACGCCGCTCGTTCAGTTTCTTGATGACAACACCTATCCTTTTAAAGCCAACCCACAATTTAAGCACTGGGTACCACTGACGGAACTGCCCGACAGTTTCCTTATTTTTACGCCCACAACTAAACCGGTTCTTGTGTATTACCAGCCCGACGACTATTGGCACAAAACACCCGACGCTCCCTCTGGGTTCTGGGTGGATGATATCGACATAAAAGTGGTCAGTAACAAAAATGACGCCAAAAAATGGATGCCCAAGGGTCAACTCGCCTTTTTGGGCGAATGGCAGGAACGATTCGAACGCTGGGGCAAGTTCGCGGTCAATCCAGAGGCGCTGGTGCACCACCTGCACTACGATCGCGCCTGGAAGACCGACTATGAGATCGCCTGCATGGAACAGGCGTCGTGGCTGGGCGCGCTGGGTCATCGCGCCGCCTACCGAGCGTTTGAGGACGAGACCTCGGAATACGACATCCATTTGGCGTACTGCGCAGCCTGCGGGCACACCGAGGAACAGTTGCCATATGGCAATATCATCGCGCTGAATGACCATAGCGCCGTCCTGCACTACACCTATCGCGACACACACATCGTTCCGGCCGATGAGCGCCGTTCGTTTCTCATCGATGCGGGGGCGTCCTGTCATGGCTATGCCTCCGATATCACGCGAACCTACGCGGCCCGCGAGGGGCTGTATGCCGATCTCATCGAGGGCATGGACGAGCTGCAGCGCATTATCTGCGACATGGTCAAGCCTAAGGTTCGCTATCCACAGCTGCATCTTGACACCCATCGCGCCATCGGTGGCCTGCTTCACAGCGCCGGCGTCATCACGCTCGGTGGGGACGATGCAGCCGACAGCGGATTGACCTCGGCGTTCTATCCACATGGTCTTGGCCACTACATCGGCCTGCAGGTACATGATGTTGGTGGCTTTATGAAGGACAAAAGCGGCGAATACGTAGCGCCGCCTGACGGGCATGCGTTTTTGCGCCTAACACGGCGCATCGACGTCAACCAGGTCATGACCATTGAGCCCGGTGTCTACATTATCGATTCACTGTTGAAAGCCGTTCGCGAGGGTCCACTCAAAAAACAGGTAAATTGGGACCTGGTAGATACGTTGCGACCATTCGGTGGTGTTCGCATTGAAGACAACGTGGTGGTCACCGAAGGTGCCCCACGCAATCTGACGCGCGAGGCGTTTGCCAAACTCGATTAGTCTGTCGCGGTGTTACCGCCACAGCTCCGATTAATGAACCATCCAGCCGTGGGCGAGATTGCGGTTAGACCGTCAGGCGATGCGCATACAGATGTTCGTAGTGAACGAGATTCTCTGCATGCACTGACTTGACCCGATCAGAGAGCTTGTCGAGTTCCACATAGCGCCTTTTTTGCGGTTTCAGGCCGTCTGAATTACGCAGATTGGCGTGGAACGAACCACCGTCCCACCAGCTGACTTCGTCACGTGCGCCCGGCTCCCAGCGCAGGGCGTCCGGCAAGAACGGAATACCTACCGCCTCGCACCACAGTCGCACCATGTCATGAGGGTTCTCAAGCAGATCATCGCTATCGATCACCGGTGGTGGCGAGCCAGCTTGAGACGTCAGTCGATCAAACAACTGGCGCTGCTCTGCGAAACCCACTTCTTTCGGATGAAAGTCGGGCCATTTGTTGTACATCGACGTGATCGTTTTCGCTGGATCCCGTATGAGAAATGAGTGCGTGAAGTGCGATAAGAACGAGTCGTCCCACAAATGATCAATGTAGTGGGGGAAATCTTTGATAAACACCGCCTCCTTCGATGCGGTGCTAAATAAAGTGTGTGCGACGCTCTCTAGCGTCAGTCCCGGCGTGCGCACGCTGTCGGGGGTCACCCGCGGCCACAGCGGTGATTCACCCTGATACCAGGCTTCGCCAAATGGCTCATGAAAGCACGTCAGATCACCACGTTGGCGCATCATCCATTCGAATGCCGTCGACGTTGAGCGCGGCACCGCCCATAAGGCAACTATTTTGTTCATGCGGCAAACTCCTAAGTGTTGAGCGACGAGAGAAGTGCACCCTGCTGTGTGACAGGGGCCAGGTTAAGGGTTTTAAAGACGCGCCAGTAAAGCGCATTGTCATGGGTGATGAGCGGTTTACCCAATGCCGCCTCTAGCGCGACTTCGAGTGAAACAAAACGCTGAGCCAGCCCATCGGATGGGCGACGAAAATTACACATGCCGTTGGCAAGATAGGCATCGACGTTCGGCGCTTTGTCCTGCACGTAGGCGAATGAGCGCGCCGCCAGATCACCATCAAAACACCATCGCATAGCGTTGCATTCTTCTTGGGTTTCGATGAACCCCTGGTCGACAAAATTGCCTGCCCAAACCACATCGAAGCCAGCCTCACGCAGAAAGCCAACGGTGCCCTGCCACCAATCAGGCCAGTGATAGACCGCATTGAGCGCCACCCTTTCGACATTCATCGCGCGCAGCGCTTCCACCATGGCGTAGCCGGCCATATGAAAAGGGGTCTGATAGGTATCGCTCAGGCGCGCACAGTAATCGCGCACACCTGCCACACCCAGCCCGCTCGCATGGACCCAATTGGAACCAACTTGCGCGCAGACATCCACACCATTGTTTGCCATGCAGTGAACAAACTCTTCCAGTAGCGAAAAGTTGTGTTTGCGCTGGTCGAGCCGGTGGGCATAATCCGGCACATGCAACATGCGTCCATGAACGCCGACGGTTTCTGGCGCCATGCGTAAAAAGTCAGATGGAGCACCATCAAAATCATGCGGCGGGCATGTGAACCCAACTTGGTGAGGAAATAGTTTGTTTTCAGGCTGGCTCCAATGAGCCGGTTTTTGATACGTCACTTAACACCTCATGCAGCCTGACCGGTTCGAGACAATCCGGTATCGACCTGATCAGTCGATACAGTCGACCACTGACGCAAATTCATAGTGCCTCTGAGCGTACCGCTAGGGCTTTGCGCGCGCCAAGCGAGACCGCCGAGGGCGTCGCGGGCGGCTAACCCTGCGCCCATTTCAGAATAGACTAAGCGCTCCCCACGAGAAGCCACCACGCGCAAGACCGCCGCCGTCGCAATGCGCCGTCCCGCGCCTGCTACAGCCCATCCGTGCGTTTAATTTCAAACGTTCAACGGCGATACGTAGAGACGTTAGACAGAAGAAAGCGCCTGCAAATGACCGAAGGTCAACAGCGCAACGGCACCGAGGCCAAGCCATCCAGGGTGCCGTCCGCGAGTTGCCACACACACCAGTAGCGCACCCAGCGTCATCATGACAATCACGCTCCACAGCACGACTCGCATCGACGATAGAACAGAGTCTGCGCGATCGATGATAAGTAGGGAGGCGCCGATGGCGACGCCGAACACCGAAACCAAATGCCAGGTAGCCCACAAAATACGAACATGCCGCTCTCGCAGAAGCGGATAGCCGTTCGTCGGGATGACACCGGCCACCCGCATTCGTGAAAAGAGTAATCGTTCGCCCAACACGGAATGAACGATGGCCACCACAATGGCGATGAGTCCGGCAAAAAAGAGCATGCACAATCTCCTCTAGTGGAGACCCGATTTTAACGGTCAGGCGAATTTCAGTACACTCGCAAAATGCCTTATCCGTACCGCCTTAACCAGCTCACGCCAGCGCGTCTCGACCGACACCCGATCGGGTGTTGGTTTGCGCTCATAGCCCTGATGCTTGTGGGCTGCTCAGCACCCAGCCCGGCAGAATCAACGCTCGGTCTTAAGGAAGTTGCATGCTGGTTCGACGACACATCCTATCTACCAACCCATCGCTGCCTCGAAATGACCGTTACCGAGACGGATGACCCGACCGCTCGTCGACTCGTGACTTTTCCCGTTCTCGTATTTGACAGCCCAAATCCTTCCGGCGATTCGCCCGTTTTGCACCTGGGTGGTGGTGGACCGGGCGGTGCGATGGCGCTCCAAGAGGAGTACACCGTGCTTTGGCTGCACAAGCTATTCAAGCAAGTGTCTCTTGAATTGGGACGCGACCTGTATGTGATCGATCCACGGGGCACCGGATTAGCCAAACCTCTTTTGATGTGTCAAACGTACATTGAAAACGAATTGCGCCGTTGGAAGAAAAACCTGTCACTCGAGGCGTCTTACGCGTCCGGCGATGCCGACTATCGACAGTGTATCGCGCAATTTACTCAACACGGGACGGATTTCGAACGCTATTCGTCGCCATCGGTTGTGGCTGATATCGACGCGTTGCGTCGTGCGGCACAAATCGAGCGCTGGGTGCTCTACGGTGGTTCGTATGGCACGGTGTATGCGCAGCTGTACGCACGGCAGTTTCCCCAGCACGTTGAATCGATGATTCTGGATTCCGCAACGTTTCTCGATATCCCTTACCACGAGATATTTGTTCGTGATATGACTCGCCCCTATGAGCAGTTGTTCGGGTACTGCTCGCAGCACGAGTGCGACGAGGCAATGTCCCCACCAGACATTGAACGCACATTCTGGTCGCTCGTTGCTCAACTTGACGAAACGCCCCTGGAAATGGTGGTTCATCACCCGTTCACCGGCAGCCAAGAGCGCGTTGTGCTGACGGGCTGGCGCTTTCTCGACTCGGTAGTTTGGGCAACCTATGGCGAGGACATCTTTCCGACCTTTCCTTCGCTACTGCAAGATATGCAGCGCGGTGACACAACACGTCTGACACCGCATGTCGAAGAGCTGCTGTATTTTCTGCTTGACCACTCATATGGGGATATCAGCGCGTCGGCGCATTTTTGTGTCGATAAAAAACCCTACATCGATCAGCCCGCGCTAGAACGCGCCATCAGCACCATCCCCTATTCCTATGTGCGCAATATCGCCGCGATGAGTATGCGGTTTAGCGACTACTGCGATGACATGAACATCCCTGTCCTGGCAACGGATCTGGCTGATCCGATTCTCACCGATGTCCCGACCTTGTTTATCCATGGTGAACTCGATTCGGTGACATTATTGGAACATGTTGAAGAACGGGTGGTGCACTTCTCGAATCACCATTTGGCCGTTTCAGCCCAATCCCATATCGTGCTTGATGACCCCTGCGTACAACAAGTCGCACGGCAATTTGTCGTCAATGCGCTCAACCAACCACTCGATGCCAACTGCCGCCGTCAATAGCCCCCCATCTTGGCGCACTCACTGGACTAACGACATGGCGACCATCGACCTACTCGCGCAACGCACCTGCAGCAAACGCATCAACGCGTCACCCTTGACGTTGCAAAGCGCCCTGTTTACGACACCCTGACACGAACGAGCGCACGGCCAGTTGCCTGATGCGCGGTTTTCTCGTAATTTTTCATCGCTTAAACTTACTTTTGATCAAGGAATGGATTCATGAAACGTCAATTGATTCTTACGGGCCTCAGCCTATCATTAACCGTCACAACGCTGGCGGCACACATTATTACGGATACGCGTGAGGGCGATTCGCTGGTTACCCGCACACACATGTATGCGAACAGCGACGGCGATCTTCGCGTTGACGAACACGAATATGCCGGGGGTAAGCCGGGTCCCGTACGCGACTCGATGGTGTATCAATCTCGCGGAGAAACCGTGGTCGTGCTCGAGGGGCGAACGTGCCGCAAACTCAGCGCCAATAGTGCACCACCGCCTGAACTTGCCGCTATGGGCGGTAACCTTGGGGCAGCTAACGAACAAATGGCCGCTGCCATGAAACAAGCTCAATCTGCGATGGAGCAGGCCATGGCGCAGGCGCGCGCGGAAGGCATGACGCCGGAGCAAGAAGCCATGATGCGACAGTTTACGGGCCCCGCGATGAACATGGACGCCATGAACGTTGACCGTTCTGTGTCACTCACCGCCCTTGACGACAGCATCAAGATCGCCGGCGTGAAGGGCAAAGGCTACGCCGTCAAAGATTCACGTGGCCAGTTAACCATGCGCGTATGGGTTGCGCCCGTGGGCGAAATCAAGGGCGCAGCGGACGTGCGCAAGGGTTACGAGGGTATGATGAGCACGTTCAAGCAGTTCATGAAGAACATGGGTGGCGGTAGTTTCATGAACGACGGCATGATGGAACTGTTCGATAACCCAGAGCTGCGCAACACGTTTCCGATTCGCACAGAAGACCTCGCCAGCGGCTCGGTCACCGACTTTGTTGAAGTGGGTGGCGGTAAGACCGAGTTCTACCCGGACTGCGAAGAGCGCAGCCTGATGGGCGGGTAGCGCATTGCCATTTTTTGGTTCAATTCGAATGACAACAACCCGTGCCATGAAATAGGCACGGGTTTGTTGTTTGCTTGGCGCCGCCTATGCGCGGTAGGCCACAACCCGACGACCCCCGGATAACAGTATGACAAGAAGGCTGATCGTTGTGGCGGTAGGCATCAGCGCAATAGCGCTACTTTTTTATGGTGCTCTGCAGTTTACGCTTGCTGATCGCGATCGATCGCTGTGGGTCATGAATACAGCGGTAAAGCTCGTCAGTAATCCTGAGCGCATCACACAACAGCGCTATGGCGATCTTCCCTGGCAAACGCTCGACGTGTATCCCGCCGCATCCGGATCCAGCGTGATGATTTTTGTGCATGGCGGCGGTTGGTACCATGGACGCAAAGAGCAATATCTGTTTGTTGCCGACGCCTTTCAGCGCTTGGGCTACACCGTGGTCGTACCCGACTACATCAAGTATCCTGCGCGCGAAGCGCGGTTTCCGGCTCACCTCAACGATGTCGCGCAGGCCATTGCCTGGACAAAGAAACACATCGCTCGCTTTGGTGGCGACCCCACCGCCATTTGCCTATCGGGCCATTCTGCCGGCGGGCACACCGTTGCGCTGGTGAGTACCGACCAGCACTATCTCATCGACTTGGGTTTAGCACCCACCGATCTGCAGGGCGTTGTCCCCATTGCCGGACCCTATCGATTTACACCTGATCGCCCTGCGACAATGGCGGTGTTTGGGCCAGAACAAAATTATCCTGAGATGAATCCGCTGGCATTTATCGACGGCGACGAACCGCCGTTTTTCATCATGCATGGTTCCGACGATAAGACGGTCGCTGGCTATCACTTAGACGAGCTTGGCGCCGCGCTCACCGGTGCCAAGCAGCTCAATGAACGCCGCCTCTATACTGGCTACACACACGAAGATATGGTGACTCACCTTCACCCTTGGTTTGGGGGCGACGATAACCTGGCGAACGATATCCAGCGCTTCTGCGAGGCACAGAATTAGGGCAAAGATCGTGTGGCCAAAGGCGCACGACCGTTGAATAAATACCGCTTAAAACCAGCGAAAAACTTGTTTTTGTAAATGAGAATGATTACTGTTTGTGAAGCGGGCGCGATGCCGCTCTGACCACTGCCTGAAGGAAACCGATTATGGCCGCTCGATCACTTTATTCTATTGTTTTTATTGCGCTTTTCTTTTTTTCTGGGTGCGCTTCCGTGACGCCAAGCGAGCCCGCAAACGCCACCGAGAACGCCACAGACGAAGCGTCCGACAAACACGGCAGCGGCTACGCGGCCAAAGAAGAGAAAAAAGCGGTCGGTACGCTAGTGAACAATCCGTACTACGCCGCCATTGCTGCTCAGTCGAGCAAACACGGCAAGGATCATGCGGCGATCCTCGCGATGCAGGGCGACTATAAGGTCGATTTTACGTTTCAAGAAACCGTCGCGCTCGAAGCCGGCTATACGCTGCATGACGACAAAACCACCGGTGGCTATGAGACCGTCATTATCGTTGAAGACTCGCCGAATAAAATCGTTCTGCAGCACATCTTGGTGATGGGCGGACACGTGATCAAACATTGGCGCCAGGACTGGACCTACGAAGCGGAAGAACGTTGGGAGTTTGTGGCCGATCAAACCTGGGAGTATGTCGCGATCGACAACGATAAACGCGATGGTCACTGGACTCAGTGTGTCTACGAAGTATCGGACGCACCGCGCTACTGCGGCACAGGCGAATGGAACCACAAGTACGGTGTGTCGACCTGGACCAGCGATCGCTCCTGGCGCCCCTTACCGCGACGCGAGTACACAAAGCGTAGCGACTACAATTCGCTGAACGCAGAGAACCGACACACCATCACGCCCCATGGCTGGACTCATGAGCAGGACAACACCAAGACTGTTCGCGATGGACGCCGTACCGATCGAACGCTGGTGCGTGAATTTGGCTTCAATGACTATCGCACAATCGAGGGTTACGATTTCTCGCCTGCCTTCGAATATTGGGAAAAAACCTCTGAGTATTGGGCACGGGTACGCACAGCCTGGGAGCGTCGTCTTAAAAGCGGCAACACGCTGACCCTGACGACCGAAGTGGACGGCATGCCGATTATTGTTAGCACGTTCGAAATGGCAGGCGAAGTGGAAGACCTTAGCGTTCAGGACCAAACCTCTCGCATTGAGGCCGTGCTGGACGAGTGGACGGTAACTACCAAAACGCCGATCACCCAACAATCTCGCTCACTCAAGTAGTGACGCGGGCAAACCCACGTCGATATTTCGGGCTTTGAACCGCACAGCGCGACCCTTAGCCATAGCCTGCAACCACCTGTCCGTTAACTGATTAGGAATCACTCATGTTCACCCACACTCGCTCGCTGTTCGCCCTGTTCATGGCAGTTGGTTTAGTCGCAGTTGGCGGATGCACTCATAGCCCATCAGCGGCTCACGACGCCGCATCCGATCACGAGAAACATGATTCATTGCCTTTGCCAAAACGCCTGGCGTTTATGACCGGGCATGTCGAAGCGGGCCTCGCTCTGTATCGTGCTGGCGAACCCACCATGGCGGCACAGCACCTCGAGCATCCCGTATCGGAAACCCACGCGTCGGAGCGAGTGGGTCTCGATGCACTGGGCTTTGATGCAGAGCGGTTCATCGCAGTGTCGAACGCCCTCGCAAAAGGTTTAAAGGCAAACGAGATTGAACCGCAGCTCCTAGCGGCTCAGCAGAACCTCGCGATGGTGTCAACGCGCGCGGGCGGCGACACGACTGAGGTCATTGACTTCCTACTTGATACGATTGTCGAAGAGTACGCTATCGGGGTGCAGGGCGGTGCCGTGACCGACCCCGGCGAATACCAGGACGCCTTCGGCTTTACAGTGGTGGCGATCAATCGCGCGCAAGATTACCGTGAACCTAAACGTTCCCGCGTGATTGACCGTCTGAAAAAGCTGCTCGCCACTTGGCCCAGCGCGCCGGTGCCACCGGCCAATCCCGCGCCACCACAAGACATCAATCGTCTGGTTGACGACGTCCGTAGCGCTCTTTAATGCGTCTGGCGCGCGCGTCCAGCCGCCTGCTTGAACCACCCGCGACCGTTGTGTGCGTTAACCGCCTTAACCGCGGGAGGATTGACGCAAGGCGCGAAGAACGACGCGCCGGGTCTCAGCGGGGTCGATCACCGCATCGATTTCAAGAAATGCAGCGGCTTCCGTAGCTTTGCCCCGCTCGTAGAGCGCGCGCACGAGTTGCTCAAACAGCGCGTCGCGCTCATCGCCTTCGGGCACCGCATCGAGTTCTTTTTTGTACCCTAACCGCACGGCGCCCTCGAGTCCCATGCCGCCGAATTCAGCGCCGGGCCACGCGACGGTGACAATCGACTCTTTGAATGATCCGCCCGCCATTGCCATCGCACCCAACCCATAGCCCTTACGCAAAACGACGGTGATGATGGGTACCGACAGATTTGCACCAGCGGTAAACAATCCCGCCATGCGACGCACGGCTCCTTGTTGCTCACTGCCGGGTCCGACCATAAAACCCGGTGTGTCGATGAGCGCTAGAATGGGTAACGCAAAGGCATCGCACAGCGATAAAAAACGCGCGGCCTTGTCTGCACTCTCGGCGTCGACAGCGCCCCCCAACGGCATGGCGCTGTTCGCGATCACGCCCACAGGCTTGCCCTCGAAGCGGGCAAGGCCGGTGATCAAGCCACGCCCAAAGTGTTCGCGCAGCGCCAAAAACGAATCGGTGTCAACGAGCGTATCGATAATCGGGCGAATCTTATACCCCCATCGTCGATCCGTTGGCACACTCTCGCGCAAGGACAGCTGATCGGCACTCGACCAGCGAGACAACGGCCCTTGAAAGTAACTCAGTGCTTTTTGTGCGAGCCGAGTGGCATCGGCTTCATCTTCGGCAATGATATCGATGACGCCGTTCGCCGCCTGCACCTCCGTGGGACCGATGTCGGTGGGTGCATGCTGACCTAACCCACCACCCTCGATCATGGCCGGTCCCGCCATCCCAATCCACGATGTCCGTGTCGCAATCGTAATGTCGGCCGCCCCAAACAACGCCGCATTTCCGGCAAAACAGTACCCATTATTAACCGCAATGCGCGGGACTTTGCCCGCGAGTCGTGCCCACTCAACGAACACCGTCGTGTCGAGTCCAGCCATTTGTACCGTGACATCGGTATCACCCGGTCGTCCACCACCGCCTTCGGTGTACATCACCACGGGCAGTTCCTCGCGGGCCGCAATATCGAGAAGGCGATCAAGCTTTTTGTGGTGAAAAAACCCTTGCGTGCCGGCCAGAACGGAGTAGTCGTTGATCGCTACCGCGGCGCGCGCACGCGCGATACCCACCAGCTCTCGGTTAATGCACGCAGTGCCCGTAATGACCCCATCGGCCGCTGTCGCGCTGTAAAGCTCGGTCTCATCGCGCCGGGAGCGCTGCGCAGCGATAGCGAGTTGCCCGTACTCTGTGAAGGTATCGGCGTCGATTAGATCTTCAAGATTTTCCCGAGCTGATCGATAACCCTTAGCGCGACGCCGAGCGAGCGCGTCGGGCCGCTGCGCATCAAGCGTCTGCGCGAGGCGTTGTGTCAGTCGATCTAGCGGCGATTCGTCATGGCTCATTGCAGTACGTCTCTATTTCCGGACACCGTGTTGTCAACGATTAGACGATGACACAACGTCACCGCTACCGGCAAGCGCGGTGGGAGCCCGACACACCCAGAACTCGGGTCGCCACCGCCTGTCCATTGCGCATAGCGGAGTACCCCGCAATATCAATTTGACTAAGAAACGCATACAGTACAAACAACCTCTCGCTAACCGCCGTTATGACCCAAGACAACCACACGCCAAACGCGGGTGCCGCCCTCATCTTCTTAGCGGTAACCGCCTTCATAAATTCGATGGGCATGGGCCTTATTGCGCCCATTATGCCCTCGCTGCTGCTCGAGATTTCCGGCGGCGATATCGCTGACGCGTCGTTCTGGGGCGGGATTGCGCTGGTGAGCTATGCGGCCATGCAGTTCGTCTTCTCACCCATTGTGGGCGCCCTATCCGATCGGTTTGGTCGACGCCCAGTTTTGGTGATGTCACTCACCGCGTTTGCGCTTGATATGTTATTGCTGGCACTGGTTAAAACGCTGCCGTGGTTTTTGCTCATTCGCGCCTTTGCCGGTATTTTTGCCTCCACGTTTTCAACCGCCAACGCGTATATCGCCGACATCACGCCCTCCGAAAAACGCGGACAACGGTTTGCGATTATTGGCGCCGCGTTCGGCGCGGGTTTTATTCTGGGACCGGCGATCGGAGGCGTGCTTGGCGACATCAATATTCGCTACCCTTTTTATGCGGGGGCTCTAGTCGCCAGTATCAATGCACTGTTCGGCGCGTTGTTTGTGCGCGAGTCGTTGCCGCCGTCGCGACGCCGAGCGTTTAGCTGGGCACGCGCGAACCCGTTGGGCACCTTGTCCCGCCTCTTCAACACGCCCGGCATCGGCTCGATGCTACCGGTCTTCTTTTTGGCCACGCTATCCTCCTGGGTCTACCCAACCGTGTGGTCGTATGTGGCGAAAGCCAAGTTTCTTTGGACGGAAAGTGAAATTGGCTGGTCCATCGCGTATTACGGCACGATCTCGTTTATCGCACAAGCCGTCATTATTCAGATTGTGCTTCCGCGTATTGGCGTACAACGAGCTATTTGGATCGCACTCATTGTGGAAGTGATTGCGCTGATTGGCATTGGCAGCGCTACGGCAGGATGGTTCGTGTATGTCATGGTCACCACCGCACTTATCAGCACCATGCAAGACCCGGCAATACGCCAAGCGCTGTCCTCTCGCGTGTCGGAAGACGCCCAGGGCGAGTTGCAGGGCGGGCTGTCATCGCTCACCAGTATTGCAATGATTCTGTCGCCGCTGATTTACAACGGCACATTTGCATTAACCGCTGGCGCGCAACCGATCGTGCACTATCCCGGGTCACCATTTATCGTCGCCGCGACCATCTCCGTAATTGCGCTGTGGTTTTACGCACGACGCACGCGACGCGATGCGGTGTCATAACGCGAATGATGTGGTTTTATTGGTGGTCCCTGCGCGCAGCGCTCGCATCCGCATGGCCTTGATGGCGGGCGCAAAGAGGGTTCAAGATAATCAATCGACGAACGTCACCCGTCAATCGCGCGAGAGACGCGTTTAGAATCCCGCGGCTAGCGTCACCTTCACGTTGCGACCGGGTGCCGGCAGCGAGCTCAAATGCGACGTGAAATTCTTGTCGGCAACGTTATCAATGCCAAATGTGACGGTAATGTCATTGTCCGTAAATTGCGGCCGCCATACACCAAATAGGTCATGCGTGGCATAACCTGCCGTGTCGGGTTGATCGCCCGGTAAACGACCTTGACGGGCATAAAACACGCTTCGTGCGCCGAGCTGCAAATCGACCCCATCAAAGTACTTTTGGACAGTAAGTTTCAAGTTATGTCCGGAGATACCCCGAAGTGGCACATCGTCCGTCAGATTGTCTCCCTTTAGATAAGAAACGCCCGCTGAAATATCCCAGCCGCGCTCAGGCATTTGGTATGACAGCTCAAGCTCCGATCCTCGCGTTTCGGCTTTGCTAATGTTGTCGAACGAGGTGATCGTCGTGGTGATGATTGAGTCGATGAAGTTGGAAAACCGATTGTGAAACAGGTTGGCCCGCACGGAGAAACGGTGGTCGGTGTCACGAAAATCGCTGAGAAAATAACGCAGTCCGACCTCCACGCCTCGGTCCAGTTTTTCAGGCGTCAAATTGGGATTAGGCGTGAAGTTGTTCGCGCCGAAATGCACGCCGGAAATGTACAGCTCTTGGAAAGTCGGCGCACGAAACGCTTGGCTATACGATCCGGTCCAAGACAATCGGTCCGTTTGGGCAAACACGACGCTCGCGCGTGGCGACCACTCGCTGATGTCACGCTCCGAATTATCGATGACCGTCGCGCCATCCGATTGGGTCTCATATTGGTCGTAGCGCAACCCAAGCACGGTGGTCCATCGATCATTAACACGCCATTCGTCCTGCACATAACTGCCTGTGAAAGTGGCCGTCGCGTCAGGGAAAGCCAAGTTTGGCCCGCCGCCGCGCGTACTGCGCGTTTCGTCTTCGTAGTGTTCGATACCATAGACGAGGCGGTGCTCACCCCAGGGCCCGTCGAACAGCGTGACATTATGAAACTCAGCGCCCTGCGTGTCGAAATTGATGATATCGAGTCGACCGTTGGTGCCAATGCGTTTTTCGCGAAGAATTTGAGCACTGTTGTAAACGGATAGCTCTGGATTAAACCAACCGCTCAAATCGCCGTGGCTGACGACGACCCGATCGATTTCAACTTCCGTCTCGCGATCGGTGAGCACGGCGGTCGGCGACGTTCGCTCATCCGCCTGTGCGGGCACCTCGCCAGCAATAAAATGCGCCTGGCGAGAATACTGCACGCGCGTAGTGAGGGTCGGCGCCCAACCCAGCTTGACCAGCCCCGCCCAAACATCTTGTGCCGAATCGTCGAGCACCTCTCCATTACCGAGCCGCACGTCTTCCGAGGCGCGTCGGGTGCCGCTTAGCAGCAGGTCCAGACCACCCATAAAGTCTGATCGCGCCGCCACAATGCCGGTACCCGACTGCTGGTTGTCCGCGTCGGTATACCCGGTTTTAACACGCGCACCCAATGATTGACCGCGGTCGAGAAAATCGGCGCCGTCTTTGGTTTTCATCGCGATTACGCCACCTAGGGCGCCACTGCCGTACACAGCCGAACCGGGTCCACGCAGCACCTCAACCGCTTTGAGCAGTTCGGTTTCGACAAAGACACGGCCTTTGTGACCCGAATCGAAATTCTGGCGAACACCGTCCACCGTGATCAGTATCCGATTGCCGCCGAGCCCCCGAATCACCGGCTCCTGGGCAATGGCGCGCGGTCCGGCTGTAAATTCAACACCCGGCGCGCCTTTTAAGACTTCGCTGAGCGACTGCGCTTGAAACTTCTCGAATTCGGATACATCGACGACGCTGATCGACTCCGCCGCTTCATACAGTCGCCGCGGTGTTCGCGTACCGATCACTATCACCTGCTCAAGCACGTCGCTGGCGTTCACGTTTTCGTCCGCGCGCTTTTCTTGCGCTTGAACACTGAAACCACCCACGACCAAAACGAGCGCCGTTACCGCACTGATGCGCGGTCGGAAAGACAAAACGTGATTAAACAACATGCTTAATTGACCGTAATTCGAATAAATGGCCGCGCGTCAAAACCAAGCTCGGCCTCGGTACACACCGTTTCAGAGCGCTCGCTGTCGCAGTAGGCCGCCACGGCGACCGAACCGCTGTCCGTGCGCACCACTGGATACGCTTCCTGGCTTAATGATAAACCGTCGGCCACACCACCACCATTAATCCACGCGGTCATCAGGCCCGTTACGTCAACCTCAACCCAAAGGCCTGAGTCTTCTTGCGTGTACGTGGCAAACGGGCCGACCGAATCGTTGACGTCCAGCCACTGCACGTCGCCACCCTCATCCCATGCCGTGTATTGCAAAAAGACATCGGTGAGCACCGTGGCATTTCCAGGTGTATGGGGATTGTCCATGTCCGCGTCGCCCGGGCATCCGCCGACAAAGCCACCGTTCTCACAGACGGAGTAAAGGTGAAGCGTCGCCGTATAGCTGCCAACCGGCAGATCACGTATCTGATCGTACAAGTCGCTGCCGAACGCAACGAGCCCTTTGCCACCGTGCACCGACTCATGATTCCACACTGAGATTCCGCCGCTGTCACCATCCGGCGATCCCTGATTACCCAAAAACTCGTACACGAAGGTGTCTTTCGTGGCGATCTGCTGCACCGACACGCGGATGGTTACGGTGGAATCGGCCGTGGCGCCGTCGGCATCCATCACTGTAAGACGCGCACTAAATTGACCCGCCGTTGTGTATGTGTGAGACACATTCTCGCCAACGACGGGCATCGACCCATCACCAAAATCCCACTCATAGCTCACTATGGAACCATCCGGGTCGCTGCTGTTCGAACCGGAAAACTCAACGGCAAGCGGTAACACGCCCGCATCCGTATCCGTTGTGATCGCCGCAAGCGGTAGCTGGTTAACCGGGTCCTCCACGACAATTGTCACGGTATCTTGCGATGACTGATTGTTGGCATCGGTCACGGTGAGCTGGAACACATACTGTCCCATGCCAAGGGACACGACGGGCGATACTTCGTCCAACGGATCCGGATTACCACTCCACACGTAGCTGGTGATGTTGTTGTCGGCGTCCGTCGAGCCGGAACCATCGAGCTGCACAGAAACTTGGCCGCCCGCACTCGTGAGCACGACCGTTTGGTCGGGGCCCGCGTTGGCAATCGGAGCTGGCCCGAGATCCGGCTGTTCAACAGTGATAACTATCTCTGCGGTAGCGGCAGCGGACGGTCCGCGCTCATCCGTAGCGGTTAGACGCACCGTGTAGTCGCCCGCGGTGGTAAAGGTGTGCACCACGTTCGCCCCTTGAGCCGACGATCCGTCGTCGAAGTCCCAAAGGAGCACAACGGCACCTTGGGCACCCATGATGTTGCTCGTAAAGGACACCGTAAGCGGCGCATCGCCACCCACTACATCACTCGAGATTCCGGCTATCAGCGGCGGCGCAGCGACGGATATCGTCACGACCGCACTCGCCGACGCACCCTCGTTGTCGGTGACCGTAAGACGCGCAATGTAGTCACCGGCGCTCGCATAGGTGTGGCTTACCGTCACACCCGATGCGTCAGCCGAGCCATCGCCGAACTCCCAGACATAGCTGTCGATAGTGCCGTCGGCATCGCTGCTGCCTGCAGCCGAAAACTGCACGGTGAGCGGGCTTTGGCCACCCACGACATCCGTTTCGATGATCGCGAGTGGTAGCGAATTTGAAGGGGAGCGCACGGTGACGCTCACGGTGTCGCTGGACGACTGGCCGTTGGCATCGGTGACGGTGAGCTCAAACACATACTGCCCTTCACCCAGCACCACGGTTGGCATGGGCACATCATCCGGATCGGGCGTCCCGTTCCATACATAGCTGGCAATGTTATTGTCGCCGTCGCTTGAAGCCGATGCATCGAGCATTACGCTCATCTGCCCGCCCGGCGAGTCGAGAGTGAAATCAAGATCCGTCCCCGCATCAGCGATGGGAGCGGGGCCTAAATCCACTTGATCGACCGTAATAGTAACGGTGGCGGTGGCGGCAGACGACGGGCCGCGGTCGTCCGTTGCCGTTAACGTGGCTGTAAAAACGCCGATTTGCGTGTACGTATGTGTCACGGTCGCACCGCTCGCGCTGTTGCCGTCACCAAAGTCCCAGGTGTAGTCAACATCGCCTTGAGCGCCGCTGGTCGTGGCGTCAAACGTCACCTCAAGCGGGGCATCACCGCCGACCACATTCGAATCGATGGCCGCGGTCAGAATAGGCGCCGCCACACTGATGGCTACAATATCGACGCTCATGGCGCCGTCCGCGTCCATCACGGTGAGTCGCGCGGCGTATTGTCCGGGTACCGTGTACACATGCGTCGCGTTTACGCCGTTGGCCGTTGCGCCATCGCCAAAGTCCCATGCAAAGTTCACCAGCGAGCCGTCCGGGTCGCTGCTTTGATCGCCAGAGAAATTGACACTAAGCGGCGCCGGTCCAGTCACCACATCGGCGATAGCAACAGCATCCGGCAACTGGTTGTCGGGCGCGCGCACCGTGATCGTCACGGTGTCCTGCGACGACTGACCGTTAGCGTCGGTCACCGTCAGCGTGAACATATACATGCCTTCGCCAAGCACAACCGTCGGCTGGGCTTCAGCGAGCGGCAACGGCTCACCGCTCCATACATAGCTGGCGATGTTGTTGTCGTCATCCATCGAGGCCGTGCCGTCAAGCTGCACCATCACCTGTCCGCCGCGTTCCTCGAGTAGGATATCCTGATCCGCTCCTGCGTTGGCCACAGGCACCGGTCCCAAATCGGGCGCGTTGACCTGAATAAAGACCTCGCTCGTCGCCCCACCGGCGGCACCGCGTTCGTCGGTCGCGGTCACACTCACCGTGTAACCACCGGCGTCATTAAATGTATGCGCAACGGCCTGTCCCGTCGCAGTACCGCCATCACCGAAATTCCAGGTATACGTTGTCGAGCCGATCGCGCCCGACGACTCGGCAGAAAAATTCACCAACAAAGGCGCGCTACCGGAAATCACATCGGCGCTGGCGCTCACACCGAGCTGCTGAGCCCCCGGTGGCGGCAAGACAAAGTCTTCGTCGGCTGCGGGCGTGTAGTGAAACGCGATATTGCCTGATTCTGCGCTGCCCTCTGGCAGGCCGTAGTAGCCCAACATTTCAAAGGCAAATTTCACCCCTTCTGAGCTATTGATCACCCAAATATCGCCGGAAGGTCGCAGTAAATGATTCTCATCGGGGTAATAATCGTACCAACCGAGGATCGCCTCGCCAGGCGTCCCGTCGGCTTCGAACACCACACCACTGCCGAGCGTCAAAAACGCAAACGCGGCGGTGTTTAAATCAAGTCGGTTACGGTTAACAACGTCATTGGCCAAACAGTAATTGTCGGCATCACGATCATCGAAGCCCTGCTGACAGACAGAAAAAAAGAGATTCCCGCCGAGGCGGAGAATCTCTTCGTCGCTTAAGTCAAGCAAACTCCGATCAGGAAGGAACTGGATCTCGGGCGAAGTGATGACGTCCAGAAGCCCTCCCTCTCGACTAACAGCCGCTGTAACCTGACCGTTACCGCTGACGCCGCTATTTATTTTTATTTTGAATCGTTGAAATGCAATGTCCCATGAATTGTCTGCGTAGGGGTCCTCGGGCGACACCACTGCAAACCGATCAAGGTCAAAATACACCCATTTATCGTTATCCGTTGCGTTAAGCTTTTGCGTGCCTACTCCGTTAGACAGCGAAGCGTTTTCAATTGCTACCTCCTGACTGGAAGGATCACCACCGTCCGTGGCGATGAATTCGTTTTCCAGTTCAGACTCTTTACACCCACTCGCCGTCATCAATACGACGAGCAGTATTCCTGAGGCGAACCTCAGACGTCCTTTCCTATCCATTTGCGTACGCAAACCGATCTACCGACAACCAATCCGCGACGAACTAGTCGCGAGCTTTGCGTCGGCGCATCACACCGAGCGATCCAAGCGCGGTGGCAAACAACCACACCGCTGCTGGGACCGGCACGGGTGTCGCATTAATTTCCAAATAAGGCGTAAAGCCGGTGCCCGAGCAAAATTCACTGCTGAGCTCCGAATCGCAAAACGCCGATACCGCCACCGATCCCTCATCGGTTCGGATTACCGGATACGCTTCCTGGCTCAGTACGAAGCCAAAATCGACACCGGTATCGAGTATTACCTGGATCAGCGACGTGACGTCGATGCTGATCCAGCCGTCGGCACCGCTTTGTGAAAAGCTCACACTCGTGCCAGCGTTGTCCAGTTCACCCCATGACAACGAGCCATCTGCTTCGTCCCACACGCTGCGCTGAATCACCACATCGGTGGTAGTCGTTTCAGCGCCCGGATCACCGGGACATCCCCCAACAAAACCACCCGAGGAACAGTACGCGTATAAGTTCAGCGTCGCGGTAAATGGCCCAGCTAATGCCGCGTCCATCATCCAGGTGGGATCGAATTGAATCAGTGCCTGGCCACCATGAATGCTCTCGTGGTTCCAGATCAAAAGACCACCGCTCTCACCTGAACCGCCGCCCTGGTTGCCCAGGAACTCATACAGATAGGTGTCTTGTGTGGCGTCGTATGTACCCGCCATGACCGGACCACACAGTCCGACTGCCGCCAGAATAAAACTGGAAAACAGCGCTTGTCGCATTTTGCTTGTTTTCGTCATGGCATCTCTCCCATCGATTTCCCGATGTTGATTGTACTCTAAACTCATTTTTTGCAAATGTAAATGATAATTATTCGTATTTCGAAACTTTTTTCGGTTCGCACCGTTCCCTGTGCCCGCCAAACAACGCATTACCGTTGCTCAACGTCCCCGCTCATCATTACGTTAAGCGGCATGTGACGTTTTCTGAGCCGACCGGCCCGTCCACGCCCAGCCACCGAGCGCACTGAGCAAGAGCCAGAATGCAGCGGGCACCGGCACCGGCACCGTCTCCCAGCCAATGTCGTTAAGCCCAGCATAATCGAGTGCGGTCATTAGCTGACGCTCACCTGCAGGGGTACTGGGATCCATTAGCGTTTCTTGAAACTCGCCCGCCACCTCGCTGAACAACCCTTCCAGCCAATGTGCGCTGTTTTCCAGTGGCACAGGACCACCAAACAAGGCCATGGATGCCGCGCCCTCGAATTGAAGCGTGCCGTCCGGTCCTGTAACGATTTGCGAAAACCACGAATCGGCCGAGCCAAAGCCAAAGATGTGGGCGATCTCATGCACGGCTGTCGTGAGAAAGTCGTGCTGATTCGCGCCAAGCCCATCGGCGGATTCACCGAAGTACCACTCTTTGTCGCTGTTGACGCTGATCACGCCACCCCACACTCCGTAGTCGGTGGCCGTAGCGCCCAGCGCGTTTTGCTGCCCCCGGGTGAACAGCGACGCCTCGAATTCGTCGCTGCCGTCGATATCAAACAGCGTGCCGGTTGAGCCAAAGCCCAGCACGCTCGGCCCCATGCTCGCACCGCCGACAAATATGCGCAGCGTATCGGCGGCCACCTCCTGGTCGGTCAGTACTTCCAGCATGCCAAGGTTGGAGGGATTATTAATAATCACACTCCAAGTATCGCCAGCCTCGGGGGAGATCGTTGTTAACGAATCGGTGAAGAACGTGAAAAACGAAGCGGCCTGCTCCAACCGAGCACGTCGTGCCGGGTCATCAAAAAACCCATTGTCATAGCGATAGTCAAATTCGATCGTGATCGCGTGTGACGTCGCGGCGCCACTGCACAGCAATAGGCCTATAACAATCAAGCCGACTTTACGCATGTTCTGCACTCCCTTGAGCCAAAAAACCGGGCGCAGCCACGCTGCACCCGGTTTTTATTTCGATGTCGCTTTGTGTTATCGGCGACGCGCAACCAATCCCAACAGAGCCGAACCCAACAGCCAGATGGCCGCCGGCACCGGGACGGGCGTTGCTTCGATTTGCAGTACGGGCATCATGCCGCCAGTTGCAATCGAAGAGTAAAAGTAATTATTGAATGTGCCGTTACCCGCACCGCGCGCAGTAATGGCGAAGCCATTAGACGAACTCGGATCGGCAACCCACGATGCAACCAGTGACGTCAGATCCCAGGTATAGACGCCCGGAGTCGACGCCACGACGGTATCCACAACCGACCCGATGCTGCTCATCAGCACGGCAGCGCCGGCTGCGTCGGTCACAGTTTCCACATCAATGCCCACCTCGTTGACCGAAATGTCCATGAAGCTACCCGCTGAGTCGCCCGTGCAGGTTAGCCCTGGGTTGCAGTACATCTCCATTACGAGTGTGGCGCTGGTGATGGTCTGTCCGGCAAGGCTGCTGACGTCGAAGTCCATAAAGGCAACCGATTCAAAGGCTGCACCCGCACCTGGGTTGTTGACGATCAGTCGGTCGTTGTCGCTAAACCCACCCGCGAACGAATAAAAATCGACGGTTGGCGACAAAGACGTGGCGCCCGCGTGGACACCCATCAGCATGAAAGCGGCTAAAGCCAGAATCCCTTTTTTCATTGTTACTCCCCAATTCGCGGTCACAATTCCGCGTTTTTCATTATCTACTGCACGCCGTGTCGACGCGGTTTTGAGGCTGAAAAGCATCCCACACTCCCAACTGAAATGCAAATCATTCTCATTTAGATTATGGGTAAAATTCGTTACCTTCCCCACCAGGGGTGAACGAAAAACACCACACGCAGAGCATGTGGCGTTTTTTTAAGTCAGCGGCCATCCGGCCGCCAACCTCTCCCTAAAGAGTGTATCCCGCCGGTTGGTCGGCCACACAGTCACCGGCCGGCCCACTTGGACCAGGCGGGTTAAAGAACTGGCTACTGAGGATGCTCAGATCCACGAAGTTAACCGAACCATCGCCGTTGAAGTCAGCGTCGGCATCGTCCGTCAGGAACACGCCGCTGAACTGACTCAGGTCGAGGAAGTTCACAATGCAATCGTTGTTGATGTCCGCATCACACGCGTTACCAAAACCATCCCCATTGCTGTCCAACTGGTTGCCGTTGGCAAGATCGATACAGTTGTCGCTCGCATCCGCCACGCCGTCGGAATCGCTATCCGCTACCGCGACGATCTCAAGATAGGGACGTAGGTCGCTCGTCGCGCAGGGCCCGATGCTCGACTCCGAATCACAGAACACCGACACGGCGACGGAGCCGGAATCGGCTCGCATCACTGGGTACTGCTCTTGTGTAATCGATAGGCCAAAATCAACGGTGCCGCTCGCCCAGACTTCCACTAGTGACGTAACATCGATGCTCAACCACCCTGACGCGGTGGTTTGTTCGAACGTCACACTGGGTCCGGTCTGACTGATCGTGGACCACGCGAGGGTTGGGTCATTCTCCGACCAGTCGGCAGACTGAAGCACCACATCGGTCATGATGCTCTCGACCCCTGGGTCGCCTGCACACGCGCCCACAAAGCCGCCCGGCGTACAGGCCGAATACACGTGAAGAATCGCCACGTAGTCACCGCTCAACGCGGCGTCGTTGACCCAATTGGCATCGAAGCGCAATAAGGTTTGTGCGCCGTGTACCGTTTCGTGGTTCCACACCAACATACCTTCACTGTCTCCGGTGCCGGCACCCTGGTTACCCAAAAACTCATAAATATAGGTATCTTCGACTACGTCCCAGATATCCGCCTGGGCGGAGACCGGTACCAACAGTGACACCGCGGCCAGAAGCAGGCCACATCGTTTGCTCACGCTCATCATCATTCTCCCGTCGTGCGGTGCACCCGCATCGTTTATGAGACGAAGCATAACCATCCGACAGCGACTTAGCAATGAGAATCATTACTATTCGCATACGCATTTTGCTTAATACGATGATCGTCGTCGCCGGGTGTGAGACTGGGTCGATCGTTACGAGTGACGGCGATAACAAAGACTGACCATGTGGTGATGATGGGGATGGGCGCTCGATGCATGGCGCGCGTCAGTCTGTTCCGCGCGTCATGGGCTCCCGCTCCTAAAAGAGCCGTCGGAGAACCGGCGAGCCCGTTGTGTTAATGGAGTGCGGCGACGGGCGTTAGCTGGCTGGGCAGCTCCTTGATGAAGGCCTCAATTTCGTCACGCACCTCACGGTAGTGCACCATCGCCTCCGCGTCAGAGCTTGCGTCGAGCGCCATGGTAGGTGGGTCATTAAATCCCACGTGGAGTTTTCTGATCGGTCCGGTTAACACAGGACAGGTTTGATCCGCATGCCCACATACCGTGACGACCACGTCCGGACGCCCCTGCACTTCATCAAGTGTTTTGCTTTGGTGGTCGGAGATATCGATGCCCGAATCGCGCATGGCTTGAACAGCACGTTCGTTGAGTCCGTGTTTTTCAATACCGGCGGACAGCACGGTGTATCGGTCGCCCCAATAATGTCGCGCGAAGCCTTCCGCCATTTGACTGCGGCATGAGTTGCCCGTGCACAGAAATAACACCGTTTTCTTTCGACTCATGTCACGCGCCTTGCTGGGTTCGGCCGAACAGGCTAGCGCCCAAACACAAGAAAGTCGAGACGCTAGGGAGGCCGAGCCGGAATCCTGGCGTTCCTGATCGGTAAGGCGTTGAAAGACGGTCTGACCACCGCGAAAACGATCGATTTAGTGCACTATCATTGTGCGTTGGTAGATCCAACACGCGGGCCATTTGCGCCAACGAGTTCGAGTGTTGCGACGCGACGCCAAATCGCCATCGGCGATGCTTCGCAAAGCGATCTAGGTCAGGGCTTCTGGCGCTTACCGACGAACGACTAGCCTTTCGGCTGACCTGCTCGGTCGGCGCCGGCGGGCGTGTCGTCTTCGAGCGATAAGTCCAACACATTGATATCGGGTTTTTTCGGATTCACCACCACGCGTCCGTCGTCATCACGATTCATTTTTTGTTCGACATAGTCAAAGTAGTTCGACTCGGAAGAAGATTCTCTGAGACCAAGCTCAAGTTCCAACTTGATGGACGACATATCGCTGACTCCTGTTCCGACGCGCTGCGCGGGCGACGCGTGCTGGTTTTACTTAACTTATCAACGAGTATCACACAGCGTCGACGCCGCCCAATGCGTCCGTTAGGACACAGATTGATCTCAAGCGCGCACAACGGTCGTGCGTAATGAGGTGGAATCGATTAGCCTTGGTCAACGTTACGAGAGGCCGCACCCACGCCGAGCCAACATTGCTAATTGTCGACTGCCTTGACACGATTTGGCTCGTTCGCGGTGAATGACGAGTCGCTGTTGCACGGCGCACGATACAGACGAGGAGAAGGATGGCAACGCTAGTTAAAATTCTCGCGGCGGGAGTTCTACTGACGGCCGCGTTCTTTTATTTCTCTCAGCGCAGCATGATCTTTCCGGCGCCAAGCGTTGAATTGCCCTCCCCGTTGCCACCCGGTGTCGAGAAAGTGCCGCTGAAACAAGGCTATGCGCTATTGCTAACGCCCACACGCACCCAAACCGAGCCCTCACCACTGCTGATCTACACCCACGGTAATGCAGGCGCAGCCATCTGGTCTGTCAATCGCGTGCGCACCCTGCGCGATGCTGGATTATTTGTGTTGCTGATCGAATATCCTGGCTATGCCGGCGCCCCGGGCAAACCATCGTTAACCAGCATCCGCGCCACCATGCTCGAGGCTTATGACGTCGTCACCGCTCGTGCCGACATTGATGCGAATCGGGTGGTTGCCCACGGCCGCTCGATCGGTGGCGGCGCGGTTAGTTTGCTCGCGGCCGAGCGACCGGTGATGGCGCTTGGTTTTGAGTCAACTTTTACCTCGTTGGCCGACCTTGTCGCCGAAAAAGGCATGCCCTCTTTTCTGCTTCGCGATCGCTTCGACAATTCTTCAACGGTCGACACGATCGACGTACCGGTGTTTGTTTATCATGGGACTCAAGACACATTGATACCAATCGAGCACGGCCGGCGACTCCATGCGATCGCCACCAGGAGTGTGTTCGTGGAAGCCCGCTGCGGCCACAACGATTGTCCGCCACCGTGGTCGGAATTTCTCGACTATCTCGCTGACCAGGATCGACTGAACGACCGCTGACCGACGCAGGTGCGCTACCAGTCGCTGTGTTTCGGCGCCCCGTCGGGATCGTCGATGGTCTGATAACCATGCGCACCAAACGCATCGCGCTGCGCTTGAGTGAGATTTTGCGGCAGGCGCGATGTGCGCAAACTGTCAAAGTAAGCAAGACTCGCGTTCATCACCGGCACCGGAACGCCAGCCGCCGCGGCAAGCGCCACCACCTGTCGAAGCGCCGGTACCGTCGTTTTGAGCGTCGTGGTAATGGCGTCGTCCAACATCAGGTTCGGTAGAGAAGGGTCTTTTTCGTAGGCGGCCATGATCGTATCAAGCAGGCGCGCTCGAATAATGCAGCCCGCTTTCCAAATTCTCGCCACTTCGCGCAAATTGACCGACCAACTGTAGGTTTCGCTGGCACGCATAATCAATCGCATACCTTGCGCATAGGTCAGCACTTTTGCAGCATACAGCGCGTCATGCATAGTGTTCGAAAATTGGTCAGGCACAGAAGGTATAGCGGGCGGCTCGAACTCGGTTTCGACATGCTGTCGCAATGCTTTAACGCTCGAGATAAAACGCGCATTCACCGCCGCGATGATCGACGGAACCGCGACACTTAGCTCGAGTGCAGTGGTCGCCGTCCAACGCCCGGTGCCTTTTTGTTCCGCTTTGTCGAGCACGCGATCAACGAGATAACCGTCGTCATCCTTGCGGGCAAATATTTCCGCGGTGAGTTCAACCAAAAACGACTCGAGCGGTCCGTCGTTCCACGCCTCAAACGTCTGCGCCAACTGGGCGTTATCAAACCCACCGATGCGATGAAGAACATCGTAGGTTTCAGCGATCGCCTGCATGTCGGCGTATTCGATGCCGTTGTGCACGGTTTTGACAAAATGACCTGCGCCGTCCGGTCCGCAATGGGTGACGCAAGGTCCCGATTCGCTGACGGCTGCAATGGACTCAAGCATCGCAGCTAGATGCGAGTAGGCGTGTTTACTGCCGCCCGGCATAAGCGATGGCCCATGACGGGCACCCTCCTCACCGCCGGATACACCCATGCCCACAAAATGTAAGTTACGTTCCGCCCAGTCTTTTTCGCGACGTTGTGTATCCACAAAGGCCGAATTACCCCCGTCGATAACAATGTCCCCTTCGTCCAACAGCGGTGCCAGCTGGTCCATGACCAAGTCAACGGGCCGGCCCGCCGTAATCATCATTAACAGGCGACGGGGTTTTTCCAACGTCGACACCAGCGCCGCCAACGAATCGGCCGCCTGTATCCGACCGCCGCTTTCTTTGACCGCCTCATCGAGTTTATCTCGCTCCAAATTCCAGGCGGCCACGGTGACACCATTATCGAGAAAATTCAGCGCCAGACTGCGGCCCATTACACCCGTACCGATCACACCTAGTGATGCCATAGTTCTGTCTCCCGCCAATGGATAGTGTCTAGCGTACCGCAAAGCACCGCTGCTCGCTCACTCGCTCTAGCGCGGCCTTACACGCACCCCCAGCCTGCTGAAATTACCGTTTGTACAGTGCCTCGATGGTAGCCGACGCGATGGCGTTGGCGTTCACCATATAGCCAGTCAGCGCGGCCGAGGCGTCCTTTGGAATGTCGAGTTTGTCCGACAACGCGAACACCGTGAACTGGTAGCGATGTGCGCCATGACCTTTCGGTGGGCAAGCGCCGCCAAAGCCCTTATACCCAAAGTCATTTCGTAGGTGCATGCTGCCATCTGGTATTGACTTCGAATCTGCATTACCCGCGCCCGCTGGGAGTTCTGTGACGTCAGCGGGCAGGTTTATTAATTGCCAATGCCACCAACCGCTACCGGTTGGTGCATCCGGATCATAAGCGAACACGGCAAATGCTTTGGTGCCTTTTGGCGCGTTGGTCCAAGACAAATTTGGCGAGACGTTTTCGCCCGCGCATCCGAACCCTTCATATTCTTGCGCCTTGCTCATAAAACTGCCGTGCTCAATATCGCTGCTGTGCACAGCAAACGCATCCGCAGCGCTCGGCGCGGCGAACGACATCGTCAACAAAAATACCGTTATTAACCGGATGACAGAGGGCCTTGTCATTGAGATCTCCCTTACGCAATACAGTTGTGGCTCGACGCTTGATCGAACGTTCTGAAAACAAACCGGGCGCGTTGTCGTGCGACTCCGAATTGAACACACGCCATCCTATCCTGTCCGACGTGCCGACGGTAGCCACGAGAACCCATCAATAGCACACAGTCTGCGACAACAGTCGATTGAGAGAAATTGACCGGCAATTGCTTGAGCAATTGAACACGTGTTGAGGCGTCGGAAGGTGGCGGCGCCGAGAGATGCAGGTTGATTTGCGAGCGAGTGACCAAAGCGAACGGCTACTTTTTGCAGTTAGCAAGCGGGTAATACGCACCCAGCACAGGAATGATTCGGTCGGTAAGTCGGGTCTTCGAGCGCAATGTTCGAAGGAAATCAGCGAAGGCGCGGCCCGAGGTGATGACCTGAGTTACGTCGCGCGGCGCGGCCGCATGCCAGGAAGGGATTCCGGCCCGGCGCCTAAACGGGCACTGGGTCGGGCCGATTCAGATTAACAGCAGCACGAATCCTTACAGCAGCTGCAGCTCTTCTCTTTGCAACATTCTTTCGATTTACACTCGCATTGGCACTTTTTTTCGTCCGTCATTTTCGTCTCCGGTTTTGCGTTAGGCTGGCGCATCGTCGATGTAATCCGCCAAGGATCTGAGTTTGTTGGCAAGGTCGGAGCGATTGAGGGAATACATGCGTTCCCGGCCCTTTTTCTCGACCTGAACCACACCTTCTTGTGCCAACGCCTTGAGATGTCGCGATGCGACCGAGGAGTCGACACTGCAGCACTCGCACAGGCACATGGCGTTTTGGGGTAAGTCGCACTGACAAAGCTCGCAGACCAACGACAGACGGTTAAATTCGCCCAAGGTCTTTAATAAACTCGCCAATTCGTTTCGTTCGGTACTCGTCATGGGCTGATATTTGCATATTTGCGCAAATATAGCAATACGGATTTCAGTAATCGGGCCGATCAATCAACCGAGCAGGAGTGAAAATGAAATAAGGCGCCTAGGATTTGGCGCGACAACTGACGATGCCGCCGAGTGCGACCACAAACAGTCCAAGCGCTCCAGGCAGTGGTACGGGCTGAATCGACTCATTGACAATGAGCGACCAAGACGGTGCGACCGTGTTCATCTGTCCTTGTGCAAAATCGGCGATGGTGAGTGTCCACACACCCGTGACGGCAAGGCCATTGAGCGATGCCAGCAAGTCGGTGGGTGCTGCCACTGGATTGAGATCAAAACTCGACACAATGTCTTCAGCCGCGAGGGTCGCGGCATCATCAAAAGTAATGCTGTTAAGGTCTGCACCGCTACCGCAGCAGGCACCCAAGCCCGCGCCAGGCGCCAGTCCCGGTCGGTCGAGCAACACAATGCGAGTGCCGTCCGGCGCAGTGAGCGTCATCGTCAAATCGCCAATCCAAGGATGATCAATCGTAACGGCAACCGAGAGCGAACTGATCACCACATCGTCGACCAACACTAAGGAAGAAGAAATACCCAGCGCGTTGGCTTCGGGCACGGTTTCATCAAAACTTCCTGAGTAAGTAACGGCGACCGCCTCTGGTGCGCTGGTTGCCGTATAGAAAACCAAAAACAGGCCGGCGAGTAAGGTTGATCGATTCATAATGGCGCTCCCTCTGTGTGCAAACGCGGGCTCTCCTGAGCCCGTTTACCTCTGCTCACCTTAGCAAAAAATGTGCGATTTGCGAGTAGATTGTCGACAGAACGCCCTTTGCTTGCGCTCATTGGGTCGCCGGCGCTAGGTAAAAGTCCAGGTCGCGTCTAGGCGGGAACACTGGAAAAATTGGTGCAAAATGATTGATAGCAGGTGTGTCCGCAACCAAGCAGGTCATCAAAAAACAGGCGAGAACGACGATGAAATGCCGTGACATTATCAATCATCCGCTGTTTCCCATCGATGAACTCGATAACCCGTTGCGGCGGAACGCGGTCCAGTGTGTCCGCGACGAACTCGCCGAGGATGGCTGCGCGGTAATTCGCCACTTCTTTAGCGAAGCCGGACTGGACGCGCTAGTCGCCGAAGCCGACGAGCGTAAGCCTTACGCGTATTACTCGCCCAACAAGTCGTGCAACGTCTATCTAAACGAGGGCAACGCCAATTTACCCGATGACCATCCCGTCAACGTTCTGCTACCCCGCACCAATGGCTTTGTCCGGTCGGATGAATTTGGCGAAGAAACCGCGTCGCACCAACTGTATTACTGGGAACCGCTAAAACGCTTTCTCGCCGATTGTTTGGAAAAAGACAACTTGCATATCTATGAAGACCCAATCTCCAACATGATCGTGAATGTGGGTCAGCCCGGCGAGGAATTCAATTGGCATTTCGACACCAATGAATTCACCATCACCATGCTGCTGCGCCCCGCACGTGAAGGCGGACACTTCGAGTACGTGCCCGGCCTTCGCACCGAAGACGACGAGCGTTACCACGACGTAAAGCAGGTGCTTGAGGGCGATCGAAGCCGCGTAAGGCAACTCGCGCTTCATGCCGGCGACCTTCAGTTCTTTCTTGGTCGATTTGCGCTGCATCGAGTCACGAAAAATACCGGCGATGCCGACCGCCTTGTGCTCATCATGTCGTTTGCCGATGCGCCGGGAATGGTCGGCAGCAAGGCGCGCGTTATGAATTTATACGGTAAGACAACGGATGCACATGAACAGCGACGAGTGTTCGCAGATGGATTAAGCGACTGATGCACCCCGCGAATGTCATCACCCTCAATAAGAGAGCAACAATGAAAATCGGATTTATTGGTCTTGGAAACGTTGGCGGCAAATTAGCCGGCTCCATCTTGCGCAACGGCTACGACTTAACGGTGCGAGATTTAAACGATGAACTCGTCGACGCGTTTGTCGCGCAAGGTGCTCGCCGGGCACATAGCCCAAAAGCCATCGCTGAAAGCTGCGACATGGTGATTACTTGCTTACCGTCCCCGGCTGTGTGCGCCACGGTAATGGAGGCCGACGATGGTCTTTTGGCCGGACTGTCTGCAGGCAAAATCTGGGCCGAGATGTCAACGACGGATGAAACCGAGGTGCGTCGCATCGCCGAGCGCGTCCGTGCGAAGGGGGCGGAACCCGTTGACTGCCCAGTATCAGGAGGATGTCATCGTGCGGCGACCGGTAACATCTCAATTTTCGCCGGCTGCACGCGAGAAACCTTTGAGCGTGCGTTGCCTGTGCTCAAAGCCATGGGGCGCCGCATACTGCACACAGGCGATATCGGCAGCGCCTCGATCTTAAAGGTTGTCACCAATTATCTAGCGACGGCTAACCTGGTGACTCTCTGCGAGGCCATGGTAACGGCCAAAGCCGCCGGCATGGATCTCAATACCGCTTTTGAAGCCATTCGGATTTCGTCCGGCACATCGTTTGTTCACGAAACGGAAAGCCAAGTTATCCTAAACGGCTCGCGCGACATCAATTTCACAATGGACCTGGTGGTCAAGGATATTTCCCTGTTTCAGGACATCGCCGATCGCGCCAACATACCGCTTGAAATTTCACCCCTGCTCAAATCCATCTTTCAGGATGGCGAACAACGCTACGGACCGCGTGAACTCTCACCCAACATCATCAGGCGGCTTGAAGACGCGACGGGACTGTCGATTCTCGCCCCGGGCTTCCCGCTCGAAATGGTCGACGATGAACCGGAAGAGCCGGGTTATGAGGTGCTCCCGACTGGCTTGAAACGCAACGTGTGATGGCGGTTCCATCCTCGCCCTATTCTGCACGATTGCGTTCACCCAGATGGGCAAAAAACGCCGCTCGGAAAGACCCCAATTGCCGATTGGTTTGATGCCGAGATCGTATTGTGCTCACCACGAGTGTAAGCGGAGTTATCTGGTCTTTTTCGGCCGCGATGAACACACCACACACACCACCCGGCTCGCGTTTTCACGCACAAGCCTAATAGCGGTCTTTTTTGGCAGACGCTCAACTCGACGAACGTCGCTCGGCCAGCTCACCACTTTTGAGGGCGTTTCGCACCCAGTCCACAATCGGGCGCACGGGATTCAACGCTGCCGGCGCGTAGTACCCCGCCCAGCCATTACGTCCGCCGTGCTTGACCGAGTACAATGCCTGGTCAGCAAGCTCGAGAGTCTCACTCCATGTCAATGTGCCCGGCCGGTCGAGCGAAAACGGGTAGGCAGCAAAACCAATTGAGCAAGTGCAGTAGAGTGGCTCATCATTGTGGCCAGCAAAGTTGTGGCCGCTTATTGCGGTTCGCACACGTTCGGCAATGATCGGCGCTTCGTCACGGTCGATGAATCGGGCCACCACCAGAAACTCTTCGCCGCCCCAACGGACCTTGAAGTCCTCTTTACGAAACTCGCGCTCCAGGATGCGACTCGCCTCCACTAAGACAGTGTCGCCCATCGCATGACCGCGCTGATCATTAACGAGTTTGAAGTGGTCGAGGTCGACTAAAAAAAACACGAGATCGCCACCACTTGGGGGCGTGTAGAGCGTACGGCCGTCCGGGTCGGTCCATAGCCGTATCGACTGCGACGCGTCGGCCTCAATTTGACGCTCAAGAAAACGTCGATTGGCAAGACCGGTGAGTGGATCGGTCACGCTGGCCTGCTCCACCGCGTCATAGGCGGCCGTTAACTCGTCATGGCGCTCGCGAAGCTCGCTAGTCTTATCGGCCACCTCCTCTTGGAGTCGCCGCTTTTGTCGACGATTCACAAGGCGGCTGTACACATGGAAGCACAGCAGAAACGCGCCAACCAATGTGGCAATACCCACCCTTTGACGCGATGACTCGCGCTCAAGCGCCAGCTGCGAAAACGCCCGCTCTCTTTGCGCCAGTTCCAACTCAATGGCTTGACGTTCGTATTGCGCTTCGCCCTGCATCGCGGCCAGCACCGACGTGCGTAAGGCGTCGGACACGCTATTTTCAAGTTCATTACGCGCGCGCAGGGCGCTTAGCGCATCGGCCGGTCGACCGGCGCTTTCCAGCATTTCGACTTTTAATGTGTACAGATCGAGCGCGCGAAGTCGGGACCGCTGTGATAGCGCGTCGTCTAACGCCGTGTTCAGATGCACCAAACCCACCTCATCGTTACCCGCCCAATGCTCAAGCTCGGCAAGCCAGTGACGCGCCCGGTTGATCAACACGGGCCAAGATGCCTCAACGCTACGTGCCAGAACGTCCTGCAATTGTGCGCGCGCCAAATCGATCTGGCCGGCCTTTGCCTCAAGGCGCGCCATCGTCGCAACCGCCCACTGATAATCCCGCTCGGTCTCGATTTGCTTAAATAGCG
Source organism: Pseudomonadota bacterium (assembly GCA_039028935.1). Lineage (NCBI taxonomy): Bacteria > Pseudomonadati > Pseudomonadota > Pseudomonadota bacterium. Next base: position 116,904 of record JBCCHD010000010.1, read on the forward strand.
TTTGCGCTCGATCGACATGCGGGCGGGCCTGTTCCAAGTCATCAAGCTCAATGTGCATCGAGCCCACACGCAGGTGACTATAGGCCAGGTTGCGCGGTCCACCTTCGGCGATATCCAGCTCGAGCGCGGCTTCGTAGTAGCCGAGTGCTTCGCGGTATTCACTCAGTGCCACGTGGATAGATGCGGTGTTGTATAGACCGTCAGCCATACCCACCTTGTCGTCCAGCTCGCGTGAAAGCGTCAGACCTTTACTATGCCAACCCAGCGACTCCTCGAGCTGTCCAAGAAAGCGGTAGACGATGCCGTAGGTGTTGTACACATCCGCCAGCCCGCTCTTGTCTTCGATTCGTTGATAGGTGGCTTCGGCTTTGCGCAGCCATGCGAGCGCCTCGGCATAGTTGGCGCGATAGCGGAAGACCCGGGCGAGTTGATTTTGCGCGTTGCCCCGCTCGCTGCTGGCCCACCCAGACTCAAGCAAGTCGAGGGCGTCGAGCAGCACGAGCTCCGCGTCGTCATACCGGTGCTGGTCGATGTACACGGTGCCGAGGCTGGTGAGAATCTGAGCGCGAAGCTGCGGTTCACCGGTTTCGCCAAGGACCTTCAGCGCCTCTGTGGCAAGCGTGACGGCGCGATCAAACTCACCAGCGGCTTTCGCCTCTTTGATGGCATCGATTGTGGTCGACAACGCGTCGTTCGACGTCTGGGCCGCTGCACTGGTCGTCAGGAAAAAGGCGACAAGAAAGGAGGCGACAACGAGACTTAGGTGCCGACGCCATGACGGTGAGCGAGCGTCAATGCAGGTCATGTCACCATTGCCTGCGTACATAGAGCGTCTTGCTTGGGTCGGTTTAGACACAACATGGTTAGCGATTATCGCACAATAGTATAGGCCTTAATCAATATTCCGGGGCCTCCACGCACTTGAGCCTGCGTCGAAGCAATGGAGTTGGCGTTTTCTGATCATCAGATCATGAGTACGGACGTAGCGTCAGTATTGAGAAGATGGAACCGAGCGTGTTGTCGTCCGAGCAACTTAAGCATCTTCTTCGTTACTGTTTATCGATCATTCGTGTAGCCCACAAGTACTGCCCGACAAAACCCGCGATGGCGAACAGCACACCCCAATTATCTGAGCCGCTTCGCCAGATTACGATTCCGCCAACAATACCTATTATCGTTGGCCATGCAGCAATCAAAATGCCGATCACATAGACGGACCCAATTACCACAAGCGTGCCCACCAACAAGAGTGCAAACACACCAACTAGGAAAGCCAATACATCCATTTAAAAAGCTCCGTTATACGCGTATCGCTGATCTCGCTTTATGTTCATCGAGTGTTTCGCTATCTGGTGAATCGTATTGAGCTAAGACCGCTCGGTTTGGACGCCTTTCTGGTTCTGCAAAAGAAAACGCCCTGGACGGTGCAGGGCGTTTCTCTGGGCGTTTTCGATTGGAACGGCAGAACAACCAATGGCAGCAGAGTCCAAATCTATTTACGGAGACGCAAAAGTGAGCGCGACCACACGAACTCTTCTATGTGGGTCGGCCCATAAATTGAGATTTCACCATTTGATACTTCCGAATGTGACGGCCTCACTGAACACCATTAGTGACGGTCAGCTGTGCCCGCAACTAGGATTTCGACCACAAAAATACGCATAAGTTGATCTTTTCGCAAGTACGATCAGGAGTCAGGGAACAGAGCCTAAATCGACGGTCAATCTCAACCCGAAACCCGCCGCCAGAACAGCAGCATTAGAGATATTCTCGATGATTGTTACTGACCCAAAGCAGTCGCCTGCGCTCGTACGAATAAAAAATCAATACGGCAGACCGTAGATTGAGAGAGTCGTGATGAAACGGATGGCTTCTCGAACGTTCAATCAACTTCATTTTAGAAGCCTAAGTCTGGTGAACTTAAAAACTAATTATGCAGATTTAGTCGCATTATAGCTGTACCAAAGCGAGATCAGTTCGAGCACGATGAAGGGTATGAATCCAAGCACCATGCCGATGTCGGGCGTCGGTAGAGACAGGATTTCTATCAGGTCGCTGGTTTCCTTAAGAGTAGCGCACGTAAAAGCCATCATGTAACCGACTTGGCTTCGGTACACCATCGCCAGGATGCTGCCAAGAGCTATCCCAAGTTGGCGTCCGCCCCAACCAATTGTATGGGTTTCCATTAGCCCCTGACCCATAAGTGCAGGAACACCGAAGACTATCCCGAACAAGACAATGAGTACCAGAAATAGCGTAACCCACAGTGGAATACCCTGAACTTTCATTCTTGAAGTCATTTCTACTCGTACGCGGAGTTTTTAGGTATTGCCATGGTAGGCCTGACTAACGACGAAGCTGTCCTCAAACCAATGCCACAGTATCAGCTTTCCATCACGTACCTTGGCGCGGAGTGCAAAACTAAAGTCCCCGGTCGCCTTGCCTGTTTTGCTTGCTGTCACAGCCATTGTGCCGAATACGGCGACGGTGTCACCGCCGGCAAAAGCGTCACTATTCTCCCAATTGGTTGTCTGTAGGTTGGAAGAGAACACCGGCAGGAAGTCAAAGATGGCACTCTTACCCTTGATGTCGCCGTGAATCCAGGGCAGGGACGTATCTCCTTCATTGTGCCAGACCATGTCATCCGCCATTAGACTGCTCATCTTTTTCATATCACCGTCGCCCATGGCGCCCATGAACGCCATGACGGTATCTAAAGATGATTGAGATTCTGCGTCCATTTCCTGAGCTCCTAGTTTAGTGATAATAACTGCGGCAAACGCCGCGATTGCTGGTTTGAGGACTGTTCGTCGGTGCATAGTCACTTCGTAATATGGTCCCACCCCTTAGCGATTGAAGTTAGAAACCAATGTCTATGCCTCTTTTATCTCAGCGATTTCTTTGAATTAAATAAGCTATATGTTCTCTGTTGTTGCGCTTGTTACAGACGCTCATAAGGGGAGTCCGAAATGATCCTAACGATGGCTTTGGTGTTTGTAAATACGTTATAATTGTAATTATTTATTACGTATTAAAGAATAATGCTAGACCAACTCAAGCTCATGGCTATTTTTTCTTTTGTCGCCGAAAACGGTTCTTTTAGCGGCGCCGCTCGGGCACTAGGAATTGCGCCATCTCGTGTTAGTGAGGCGGTTTCTAAGTTAGAGGCCCAGCTCAATACGACACTGCTTAATCGAACCACCCGAAACGTTGCTCTGACTAGCGAGGGAAGAAAACTATACGCCTTTACGGCCTCGATGTTGAACGAAGCTATGGGCGGATTAGATTCGATAGTTGAATCCAAGTCAGAACCGTCGGGATCACTAAACGTATCATTTCCTTCCTACTTGACCGGCTCGCCGTTGCTAGCGGCTGTCTGTGAATTTTCTTCGAATCACCCAAACGTTCATATTGCGATTTCGTTCCACGACAATATCGTTGATCCAATAAAAGACGGGTTTGATATGTGTATTCGCGGAGGCGCACAGAAAAACCGACGTGGCTTCGCGACGCAAAGGCTCGGAGAACTTGAACGTGTTATCGTTGTTGGCAAACAGTACTACGCAAGGAAGGATACTCCGAAGCACCCGACGGATCTTGCAAGCTGGGACTGGGTGACGTACCGACATCGAGAACGGAATTTCAAGCTACGAGCTGGCCACGGCAGAAAGCGGCAAGCCTCGATTCGGGTAAGGTCTAGCCTTCAGGTTGATAACCTGGATGCTCTGCAATTCCTTACTCTGCAAAACGCTGGGGCTTCTGTTATGCCACTCGAAGTCTGTAGAAGGGGAATCCAGAACGGTGATCTAGTTAGGCTTTTCGAAGATTGGCAGTTGTCAAAGGTGCAGCAGATTGCAGTATGGCCAGAAAAGACAAGACGCGAGAGTCTGATAGCCTTGTTCGTATCGTTTATCTCAAGCTCATTAGAAAAGTAGGCAATTTTACAGTTTAGGACGCGCGATCAACGTATGTAGTGTCGCAGCCAATGCTCGTTTCGTTCACGAACACTATTTCGCTGTATCGCAGAGGAATTTCCGTCAGCCTGTGGCCGACAACGAAGCCTCGCAACTGCACAGTACCTCGATGGTGTAAGGAACTAAAAAATAGCCCGGAGAGGGACCCCAAAAAGGGGTGTTTCCGGGCTAGTTGGTCCGGCAAGTCACAACTTTTGCGAAATCCCACACAGGCTGTCATCTACCCGCACTTAGAATCCCCACAGGCCAAACACGTCTTGCAGCCGTCCATCATGATAACGGCCACCGTGTTGCACTTAGAGCACAGCTGCGCGCCTTCGGGATAGGTCGTTTTCGCGAACGCATCGGTTTGCGCGTTAGCGGCTTCGTATTCGGCGCGCTTTTCTTCCAGGATCGCTTTTTGGTGATCGCTGATCTCCGGCTTGCCGAGCATACCGATAGTGATGAGATGTTGTTCGATCACGTCACCCAATTCGGCAATGATCGATGGCTGAAACTTACCCCCTGGCTGCCAATAGCCCCCACGCGGATCGAACACGGCCTTGAGCTCTTCCACGAGGAACGTGACATCACCGCCCTTACGAAACACGGCGGAGATAATGCGCGTGAGCGCCACAATCCACTGGTAATGATCGAGGTTCTTGGAGTTGATGAATATTTCAAATGGGCGTCGCTTTTCATACTGCGTGCCCTGATTAAGAACAATGTCGTTGATCGTGATGTACATGGCATGATCCGACACAGGCGTTTTCACTTTGTACGTCGACCCCACCAGCACGTCAGGTCGATCAACCTTTTCGTGCATGTGAATAACGTTGTCTTCCACCTTGAGCTGTTCGACAACCGCTTCTTTTACTTCGGCTTCGGCTTGCGCCTCATCGGGTTTGTTGACTTGGTAGCCAACGATTTTGCTGCTGATTTTGATAGGCATGATGTATTCCTGAATTCGATGAGCAGTACCCGGCTAGAATTTGCCGTAGTACCCCTCTTTGAGTGCGTCGAAAAGATTGGCTGCAGTATGCACTTCGCCGTCGTACTCAATCTCTTCATCACCGGCCACTTCCACTTCGGTGCCATCTTCTAGCGTGAAGTGATATTTGGTGTTCTTAAGGTCGTCTTCTTTCACCAACACCCCTTGGAACGCCTCTGGATTGAAGCGGAAGGTGGTGCAGCCCTTGAGGCCTTTTTCATGGGCGTAAAGATAAATATCCTTAAAATCATCGTAGTTGAAGTCGGTCGGCACATTCGCGGTTTTCGAGATAGACGAGTCCACCCAAATCTGAGCGGCCGCCTGCATGTCGACGTGCTGCTCAGGTGTCACCTCATCCGCCGTGATGAAATATTCCGGCAGCTGTTCATTGGCTTTTTCGGAAAACGGCATGGCCTGTTCGTTGACCAGCGACCGATACGCCAATAGCTCGAACGAGAATACATCCACTTTTTCTTTGGTCTTTTTACCCTCACGAATCACGTTGCGGAAGTAGTGATGTGCAAAGCTAGGCTCGATGCCATTGCTGGCGTTATTGGCCAACGACAACGAAATCGTGCCCGTCGGAGCGATCGAGCTGTGGTGGGTAAAACGCGCGCCGTATTCCGACAGCTCGTCCACCAGCTCCGGCGCTTCTTCCGCGACTTTTTGCATGTAGCGGCTGTATTTAGCGTGCAGTACGCGACCCGGAATTTTGGTGCCTTCGCGCCAACCATCGCGCACCATCTCGGGGCGCTTGCGCAGCATTTCGGCGGTCACGGTAAATTCTTCGCGCATAATGGGTGCCGCGCCTTTTTCTTTGGCAAGATCCAGCGCCGTTTCCCATCCGGCGAGGGCCAACTGCTTGGCGACGTCTTCGGTAAACGCCACCGCGTCGTCATCACCATACTTCATGCGCAGCATCGTGCAGGTGGAACCGAGCCCAAGGAAACCCATGCCATGGCGACGCTTTCGAAAAATCTCGCCCTGCTGCTCAGACAGTGGTAGACCATTAATTTCGACCACGTTGTCGAGCATGCGAGTGAAAACTTTCACCACGCTGCGGAATTCGTCCCAATCAAAGCGCGCGTTTTCGGTGAACGGCTCAATGACAAACTTCGTCAGGTTCACTGAGCCCAGCAAACACGAACCATAGGGCGGTAGCGGCTGCTCACCGCAGGGGTTGGTCGCGCGAATATTCTCGGCGAACCAATTGTTATTCATTTCGTTGACGCGATCGATGAGGACGAAACCCGGCTCAGCGAAATCATAGGTCGACGACATAATCGAATCCCAAATGCGCTTAGCAGGCAGCGTTTTATAGATGCGGCACGCGACGAGGCCCGACTCGTCCGTGACATACTCATCGTGTTGAGGCCACTCGCGCCAGATCACTTTGGTGTCATCCGACAAATCGACTTGATCGACTTCCACCTCTTTTTGCGTCAGCGGGAAGGCAAACTGCCATTCTTCATCGTTGCGAACGGCCTGCATAAACTCATCGGTAATGAGCAATGACAGATTGAACTGGCGTAAGCGGCCGTCCTCTCGTTTGGCGCGAATAAACTCAAGTACATCCGGGTGACCGATATCAAACGTACCCATTTGTGCACCACGACGGCCGCCGGCCGACGACACGGTGAAGCACATTTTGTCGTAGATATCCATGAAAGACAGCGGCCCAGAGGTCAGCGCGCCGGCTCCGGACACATAGGCACCCCGTGGGCGTAACGTGGAAAATTCGTAACCGATACCACAGCCGGCTTTGAGGGTTAAACCCGCCTCGTGCACCTTGCCCAAAATGTCGTCCATCGAGTCGGTGATCGTGCCGGACACCGTGCAGTTGATCGTGGACGTGGCGGGCTTGTGTTTCTCCGCACCGGCATTAGAGGTGATGCGACCAGCCGGGATCGCGCCGCGCTGCAGCGCCCAGATAAACTGCTCGTACCAATGGTCGCGGAGTTCTTCGGTTTCCACATCAGCGAGCGCCCTTGCAACGCGCTCGTAGGTGGTTTGAATGTCGGCGTCGATAATGTCGCCGTCCTTCGATTTAAGTCGATACTTGACGTCCCAGATGTCGAGCGACGCGTCCTGAAATGGAATTTCAGAGACGGTGTTGGCGGAATATTTCAGAGCTGTAGTCATCGTCGACCGATGCCTCCCAAAGGGTTGTATGTTGTATTTTTGAGACAATCGACGAGAAACGCAGCGAGGATGTGATGAAAAGCCGTCGCCGGGGGTTGTTTTGGGGCCGATTGAAGGTCTTTGTGCTAAACACAATATATTGTGGTCAGGTGGGTTAGAGTATTCCCCCTATCGACCCCTGTCAAGGGTCGAAACCCCGAATTTTGGACTTTATTTTATTATATATATTCAGTGACTTACAGGAATTAACTAAAAATATTATTATCTTCAATAATCTACCAGAAGCCGTTTGTCAATAATCAATAAACACAACATATAGTGTCTACCGAACAGGACATTCCCAAGGTCGCCTGCGGTCATTCACACTCATCCTTCATTATCGGTAAAAACCCTGAGAGTTTGACCACCAAATCGGCCCTCTCCCTGGGCACTTTCCACTGCGCCGAGCGATTTGCCCGCACTATTTCTCCGGTCGTAATCGACGGCTATTTAATGTCACCAACGCCCCAGGTTCGACCGCGATCCAGGCGCTCCCTTGAAACCCAAAACGGAGGCCCCCAAATACTGTGGCAAGCAAACGTAACCCTATTTGGAGACCATCATGCGATACACCACTTACGATTCACTGACCCCTGTACGTCGTCAGTTTCAGCGCGAAATTGATCGCGTGTGGAATGCTTACCGCGGCGATAACAGCAACGACTTTTTTGCACCGGTCGTCGACATCAGCGAAACCAACGAACGCTGGCTACTGAGCGCCGAGTTACCTGGCGTCGACGCTGACACCATCGACATTACGACCGAGAACCACGAGCTCGTCATCAAAGGCACGAAGGCCCAGGACAAGAGCGATGACGAGAATGTCTCTCACTATCGCACCGAGCGCACATTTGGAGAGTTTTACCGCAAGTTCAAACTGCCGAAAACAGCGAACACCGAGGACATAACAGCCGCCAGTAAAGACGGCGTGCTGCACATCTCTATCCCCAAACAACCTGACGTGCAGCCCAAGCGGATCGCGATCAGCCAAGGCTAGATCACCACGCGATCCTTCGACGCCGGGAGCGCCCCCCCTGCCGCTCCCGGCGCTCGACCCTGACACGGCACCGGCAGACCAACGAGAGGACACGCGCTGATCGGTAAACACTACGAGGGGTCACCGGCTCGAGTAGCTCGGTCAACCGCGACTTGGCCGCGACGAATAACCCAATAAAAATGAACCAAGGCGCTGGCGCGTCGTCAGTAATACTCTCATTCACTGCGCAACCACGAGCAAACGCTATACTCAGGGTGGAACGTTGCGACGAAACCCGAGTCGAAACACTCTATACATCGACGATCTGCACACGGATCGCCTAAGACAAGAATATGCGGAGACTGCATTAATGAACGCTCGACCCTTACTTTTCTTTTTTGCACTGATGTTCTCAAGCGCCACGCAGGCGGCGCTGCCGTTTGCGGTAGGCGACAACGCCCTGCCGTCGCTCGCGCCGATGGTTAAACAGGCTTCACCCGCGGTCGTCAACATTGCCGTAAAGGGCACCGTGGCAGCACAGCGCAACAACCCGTTTATGAACGATCCGTTCTTTCGGGATTTCTTTCGCGGGCAGCCACGCCAACAACGCCCCACACAGAGCGCAGGCTCTGGCGTGATCGTGGACGCGGCTAACGGTTACATCATGACCAATCATCATGTCATCGAAAATGCCGACGAAATCACCATCACGCTGTTTGACGACCGGGAGCTCAGCGCCACGATTGTCGGGTCCGATGCCGATTCTGACGTCGCGGTCATTCAGGTGGATGCCCGTAAACTGGCGCAAATTCCGTACGCCAATTCCGATGATCTTGAAGTCGGCGACTTCGTGGTGGCCATTGGCAACCCGTTTGGGTTTTCACACACGGTCACCTCGGGCATCGTGTCCGGACTGGGGCGTTACGGCCTATCTACCAGCAACGGGGTCGAAAATTTCATTCAGACCGATGCGGCCATTAACCCCGGCAACTCGGGCGGCGCGTTGCTCAACCTACGCGGTGAGTTAATCGGTATTAATACGGCCATTGTGTCGCGCAGTGGCGGCAACGTCGGCATTGGCTTTGCCATTCCAATTAACATGGCGCGCAACATCATGGAGCAAATCCTCGAGTTCGGCGAAGTGCGCCGAGGACTGCTGGGTGTCACGATCGGCATCGTCGATGACGCACTTGTGGACGTGCTCGATCTCGAAACCGACTACGGCGCCATTGTGCGCACGATTCAGCCGGGTTCGGCCGCCGAAAAGGCGGGGCTGCAGGTGGAAGACGTGATTGTGAGCGTTGACGGCAAAGCCGTAAAAAATCCGCTTGAGCTGCGCAACGCCATCGGCTTACAGCGCGAGGGCAAGCAAGTCGAAATTGGCTACTACCGCGACGGCAAACTCCAGAAAGTGGCGGCAGTATTGGGCAGCGAGAATCGCCTCCAGGCTGCGAGTGTTGACGGCGCACCGAGCGATACACTCCATCCCGGCTTGCGTGGCGCCACATTCGCTAATTTGGCCGACAGTCGCAGCACATCCGACGCCGACGGCGTGCTGGTCACCGAAGTGGATCCCAATTCGCCCGCCGCACGCTATGGGCTGGAAAGCGGCGACATCGTTACGCGCGTAAACCGAAAACGCGTGTCCAGCCTCGACGAGTTTCGCGAACGAGCCGCCAGCGATGCCCCGATTCTGATTTTAAATGTGTTGCGCGGCAGCTCCGTGCGGATGCTGCGCATCGGTTAACACGACGATATTAGATAGACCGACCCCAAGGTCGGCACCCCCCTGATCTCCTCCCCAAAGAGATGTTAGAGCGTAAGCTTGAGGCGACTGTCACGGACGGCAGCGCCTCGCCCCTTTTTTCGTTTCCCGAAAAGCCGCTCTCGGACCACGATCTCGCGAACAAAAAAAGGCCGCATTGTCGCGAACGACGCTGCGGCTAGGGAGAGATACCCCTTGCGGGGTGGATGATGGGGAGGTCCACATCATATTTAACATATTGTCATATTATGTCAGGAAAATAAATAAAGCGTGTAAGCGCCTGTAAAAGTTAAAAATTCGTATGAATTTTTGCGACATTTGCACTGGCCAAAACCCACAAATGTCTCTATATTCAATCTCATGCGCCGATTATCTAGATGTTTCACTCAACTTATCTCTTTAACACTCTCAGTTGGGTGCATCCTGACTACGAACTCAGCGTTTGGCTTTGAAAACGGATACAGCGACCAGGTACGCAGTGAGTTTCG